>WJKZ01000104.1 GCA_014728785.1 Candidatus Omnitrophota bacterium | reverse complement strand
GCTACAGGCCGCATAATCATTTCTGCTTATCAATACATGAAAGGGTCTCTGGACCTGCTTTTGCACACATTTTATTGGATATTCGCGGGCCCCTTTAAGGGAAAACCATTAAGTCGGAAAAATATATTTTACCAGATGGTCTTTGTGGGTCTGCGTTCCGCCATTATAGTATTTTTTGTTACTACCTTTACCGGTATAGTTCTGGCAATGCAGTCTGCCTACCAGTTAGAAGAGATGGGAGCTACTATATATGTAGCATCCCTGGTAGCTATTTCGCTTTGCCGCGAATTAAGCCCGGTCTTAACCGCCTTGGTTATAGCCGGGCGGGTCGGTTCAGCCATAGCCGCAGAATTAGGCACTATGAAAGTAAGCGAACAAATTGAGGCTTTGGAGGTTATGGCTATCCAGCCGGTAAGATTTTTAGCTGTCCCCCGCTTTCTGGCCCTGCTGTTTATGCAGCCCTGCCTTACCATCCTGGGTAACATTTCAGGGATAGCCGGAGGATTTCTCGTCGGTACGACGAGCTTAGGCCTCAACCCGGAGCTCTATATGCAAACTACATTTAAATATTTAGAATTGAAAGATATTTATACAGGTCTGATTAAGTCTGTAGTTTTCGGTATAATAATAGCTTTAATAGGTTGTTTCGAGGGCTTAAACACCAAAGGCGGCGCCGAAGGGGTAGGAAGGGCAACTACCAGGAGTGTGGTTATAAGTTTTATTCTTATTATTCTCTCAGACTGCATATTAACCGCAATATTCTATTTTTCGGGGACATGAGTAACAAGTGTGAGCAGAGGGAAAAAATAATATCTTTGAGGAATGTAAGCAAGTATTTCCAGGGACGCAAGGTAATAGATAATGTAAGCCTGGATGTCTTCTGCGGAGAGACTTTTTTGCTTATGGGTTGCTCGGGTTCGGGCAAAAGCACCCTCCTTCGTTTAATGACCGGAATAATTAAACCGGATGAAGGCAATGTATACATAAAAGGGAAAGATATAAGTGCTCTTTCTTCCCAAGGGCTGGAGGAGGTAAGAAGGAGTTTTGGAATGCTTTTCCAGTATTCAGCCCTTCTTGATTCCCTTACGGTCAAGGAAAATGTAGCCTTGCCTTTGAGAGAGCACTCAAAATTGGCAGAAGATATAATTAATATAATAATAAAAATGAAATTGGCTTTAGTCGGGCTTAAAGGGTTTGAAAGCTATTATCCTTCTCAGATTTCGGGGGGTATGAGAAAACGGGTGGGTCTGGCCAGAGCCATAGCCCTGGACCCTGATATTGTATTTTACGATGAACCGACCTCGGGGCTTGACCCGGTGGTGGGAGGAGTAATAGATAAATTGATAAAAGACCTGAGCGCAAAATTATTGATAACCTCGGTTGTAGTTACTCATGATATGAAAAGCGTATTTGCTATTTCCGACAGAGCGGCAATGGTTAATAAAGGTAGAATTGTGGATATCTGTACCCCTCAGGAATTAAAAAACAGCAGTAACCCCTACATAAGACAATTTGTTGAGGGAAGCCCTGAGGGGCCCATCGGTTCTTTTCGGGAAGATATAGATGTACATGATATGCTGGAATTATAAAAAAGGGGTGTTATGAAAAAATACAGTAATGAATTTAAAGTAGGTCTATTTGTTATAATTTGTGTTTTCGGATTGTTCTATTTAAGCTATAGTACCGGAAAAATAAATTTAGGGGAAGGAGGTTATCGCATATATGCAGTGTTTGAGGATATTTCCGGCCTGGGTGAAAAGTCTCCGGTTATGGTTAACGGTTTAGAGGCAGGCAAGGTCGATAACATCGATGTTGTTTATGGTGAAGGCAGAACCAGAATGGTTCTCGAATTATGGATAAAAGAAGGAGTAAAAATAAGGGAAAATCCCAAAATTTCCATAAAAACTTTAGGGATGATGGGAGAAAAATATATTCAGATTTCTTCCCGCCAGGGGGAAGGTTTCATCGAGCCCGGAGAGAGGTTGGAAGGGGAGCCGTTTATTGATATGGATGAGCTGATGAGCAACATCAATTCTTTAACCGACGAGGTAAAAAAACTCTCTCAAAATCTGAATTACACGGTGGAAGATAATCAGGATGAAATTTCCCGGCTGATTAAAAATCTCGAAGCTACCTCTAAAAATCTTGAAGAATTCAGTGCCGACGTTAAGAGACATCCCTGGAAGCTCCTCTTTAAGACAAAATGATTGATTTTTAGTGCCTATATGAGAAAATGAGAAACGAAAAGAGGAGAGTTAAAATGAAAAGAACCTTATTGTCGATTTTATTCTGTTTTTCTTTCAGCTTTTTTTCCTTTGCCCAGATAGCAAAAATAATCAACATAAAGGGTGATGTGAAGATAAGGCAGGATAGTGAAGCCGAATGGCTTGAGGCCGAAATAAATATATATTTAGAGAAAGAAGCCGAAATAAAGACCGGACCGGCCGGTGAATGTACCGTTACTTTTGACGAAGAGCTCGAAAACATATTAACCGTTAAAGAAAATTCTCATATAAAACTGGAAGAGATTGAACCTTCCCGCATATTCATGCCTGAGGGGAGGGTGTTTTCGGTAATTGAGGATATTGCTAAAGTAGAAGATTTTCAGGTAAAGACCCCCACTGTTATAGCCGGGGTGAGAGGTACAGGTAAAAGCGTAGAAACAGACGGGAGCAGTTCCTTGGTAAAGTGCTTTGAGGGGATAGTTTATCTTAAAGGTTTAAACAGCGAAGGCGGGGTATTTGAAGAAGGTTCGTTGGGAGAGGGTTTCGGCGTCCCGGTAGATTCCTACGGTAATATAGGTGATTTTTTTGGCTTAAGCGAAGATGATTATAAAAAATGGAGCACTTTCCGCTCATTCCTGGATTCTTTAAGAGAAAAGGGCCAGGGCGAAGGAAACGGAGGCGTACCAGGAGGCGGTTTTGGTGAAGATTCTTTTGATGAGCTTAAAGATGAGAGGGATGATACCTTCAGAGAAGATAACTATGAGGATATAAGGGAAGAAGAGGAGTTAAAAGACAGAGGCAGCGGGGGCCCCACCGGTGGGGAGAGAATAAGAACCGGCGGAGAGTGAATAGCTGCTAATTTTTTACAGATATGTCTATAAGAAAGTCTATAAATATCTTATCACTCGCACTGTTGTTTCTTCTTTTTTCCAACCCAAACAGTATTTTTGCCCAGGTTAAAGAAGAGAAAGAAGAGGAGAAAAGAAAAACAAAAGAGGTTTTCAGAGAAGAGCCCAAATCTGCGGCAAAATCCCGCATTTCTCTTTTTTCCGGATACGACAGCAACGTCAAATTGTCCCCGGACAGAAAAGGGGATGTGTTCGAGGAATTTGTTTATTCTTTTGACTACACAAAACCTCTGTTTGAAAAATTAGATTTCGATTTCGACTATGACCTGGATGTACTGAATTATAATGAATTCACGGATTTATCCAGCATTCTAAACCATTTACGGTTTGAGCTTATAGCCAAACCGGGCAGGTGCCGCATCGGAGGGGGTTATGACTTAGGCGTTCTTTATTACCCCAGAAACGATGACGGTAATTTTTTGTTTCATGAGGGATTTTTCTATCTAAAGAGATATTTATTTAAAAATACTTTCCACAAGATAGAGTTTCAGTACGGTTTAAAAGATTACATCCAGAATAAGGCCTTGGGGGATTCTATATTAGTAAACCAGGAGAAAGAACGCCTGGACCGTAGAATAGGGGTTGAGTATTCTTTGGGCAGTCTTATCAACCCCAGATTGTACCTTCTTTTTAAGACTAAATTCTATACCAATGATTCAAATGCCAGATATATGGACTTCTACGATTACAAAGCTTACCGGTTCTGGCTTGGCTGCGATTACCGGCTAAGCGCAAAGTTTTATTTTCTCACCAAATTCTCCTATACAAATAAAGATTACGATACCCGCACAGTTACCCTAACTAACTATAAGCAGGAGGACGATTATTATTCTGCAACTGCGGGCTTGCGTTACCGGCTGGATGACAGGCGTACTTTATCGTTATATTACACCTACAGAGAGAACTCCTCCAATGAGCCGTTAGAGGAATACTCAGAAAGTGTGATTACTTGCGGTTGGCAGTATAATTTTTAATGGATGAGGTTTCTCAAAAAAATCCCTCCTAAAGCAGCGGTATTATTATTTTTCACCCTTCTCATCTTTTTATTTTCCTCGCTCAGGGTATTTAATAATTATGAGCTGATAGCCTATGATTTGTTTTTCAAACTGAGGCCAGGAGTTAAAGCCAGTGAAGATATAGTTATCATTGAGATTTCCGACGACACAATAAAGAATTTGGGCCAGTGGCCTCTTCCCCGCGATTTTCACGCCAGTCTAATTAAAGTTTTAAGCGAATTCGGGGCAAAGGCGGTAGTTTTTGATATTCTTTTCAGCGAAAAGACATTGTATGACAATATTTTCGCCAGGGCGATAGAAAAAGGCGGCAATGTTTATTTTCCTTTAGCTTTTTATCTTGGGGATAAATATAACAATCCTGTCCGTCTTCCTCCCGAAAGTAAAACCGTACTTGGAGGAATAAATGAAAATTTTAAACAGTACCTGCAAGGATTCGGCCATATTAATGTTTTTATTGATGAAGACGGCAAGATAAGGAGAGCCCCCCTTTTTATAGAAAACAAAAATAATTTTATACCGCACCTTGCTTTAAGAGTCGCCTGTGACTCGTTGGGCCTGGATGTAAAAAATATAAAATTCAGGAAAGGCGAAGTTGTAATCGATGAAAGCCTGAAACTGCCCGTATCTTCTCATACATCTTTTCTGGTTAATTATCCCGGCCCCTGGGGCGATGCCTTTAAGCATTTATCCTATTTCCAGATACTCAAAGCCTTTAATGATTACAGCAAAGGTAAAGCCGGCCAACTGGATTTGTCCCAGCTCAAAGGAAAAGTCTGCTTTGTAGGACTCACTGCCACAGGCACTTCCGACATAAAGTCCATTCCTCTTGAGAGTGCTTACCCTTTGCTTGGATTGGGAGCAAGTATTTATAACAGCATAGTTACAAAAGACTTTATAACGAAGAGCCCTATGTTTATAAATACCCTGATTAATTTAGGGGTGTTTCTGGTAATCCTGTTTGTATCGCTTAAACTCTCTCCCTTGCGTTCTTTCTTTGTGAGTGTCGCATCCCTACTTCTCTACTTTTTTCTTTCCCTGGCCGCCTTTATTTTCTTCCGTTACTGGATAGATGTATTTTCCCCCGTATTTATAATTGCCGCAACCTACACGGGTTCTACTTTGTATAAATTCGTAGATGAAGCCCGCAAAAAAGAGTTTATGGAAAAAGAGCTTGATATCGCAAGACAGATACAGAAAAGTTTTCTTCCCTCCGAGGTACAGACCCCGCAGGGTTTACATATAGATTTTTTTATGCAGGCTGCTAAATTTGTAGGCGGAGACCTCTATGATTTTTTTGTGCTTGATGAGAAAAAAATAGGAATATTTATAGGCGACGTTTCCGGGAAGGGGGTGCCGGCATCCCTTATAATGGCCCAGACGATATCTATTTTCAGAGTTTTTGCTCCTAACTCCGGCGATCCGGCAGAGGTGCTAACCAAATTGAATAATGAGCTCTGTAAAGAAATTCAGGGAAGGTTTGTCACTGCTATGTATATAGTCCTTGATACCGAAACCAATATCCTGCAGGCTTCCTGCGCAGGTCACTCTCCTCTTATTATTTTTGATAAGAAAAAATCCGAAGTAACGGAATTTTTGCCTGATTCGGGTTTCCCGCTGGGAATAATGGCCGGTTTTGAATATAGCTGTTTTGAAAAAGAACTTAATAAAGGGGATAGGATATTTCTTTATACCGACGGAGTAACCGAATGCCGGGATAAAAAAGGTGGAGAGTTCGGGGTCAAAAGAGTTAAAGATATAATTTTAAATAACAGAGGTTTAAGTTTCAGAAACTTGAGAGAAATTATAAAAAATAATTTATTTTCTTTCTCTAAGGGCTTGCCTCAATTCGACGATACGACTTTTATCCTGGCGGAGATAGACAGTTAGATTTCCTGTTTTCTCCGGAAAAAGAATTAAATTTGAATATTTCAATATTCCTTATATAATTTATATAACACCTTAACAGGAAAAAACATATTTGAGGCAGGCAGACTTTAATCAGGGTAATTATTAATAACCGGTTTAATCACGTATAAACTCTATACGTGGATATTATACGAGGAGGTCATATGTGGAACAGATTCAAAGAAGGGTTAATTTTTCTGTGTCTTTCGGTATGCGTGGTATTATGTATTCCCCAGTATGCCGGGGCTAAATCTCTTAGCGGGCCCAAAAAAACCATTGCGGTTGTAGGTTTTGAAAATTCTTCGGGAATCAGCAGTTATGTTAAAATGGGTGATGATTTTACGGCTCAGTTAAATGATGCTCTTATCCAGAGCGGGCAGTTCATGGTAGTTTCCCGGACAGAGCTGGATAAGGTTTTTGCCGAACAGGATTTAGCCTCCAGTGAAAGAATGGCTAAATCTCTTGCCGCTAAAAAGGGAAAAGCCCTGCCGGCCCAGATATTAATTACAGGCAAGATTACTGAATTCGAAGAAGAGTCTAAAGGAGGCTCTCAGGGGATAAGTATACACGGAGTTACTCTGGGGGGTTCTAAGTCTACTGCTCATATCGGGGTTATCGTCCAGATTATAGATTCAACGACCGGCCAGATAGTAGATTCCCGCAGGGTAGAGGGTAAAGCGAATGCATCAGGCTTTAATATCGGATATAGCGGCTCCTGGAGTATAGGTTCATCCAGTTTTAAGAAAACTCCTCTGGGTAAAGCCACCCAGATAGCCATAGATAATGCGGTAGAGTATATTTCTTCACAATTGGCCCAATTACCCTGGCAGGGACGGGTAGTAATGGAGAAAAACGGCACTGTTTATGTAAATGCAGGTTCTGATGCCGGTATCCAGCCGGGTATGGAATTTACCGTTTACAGAGAAGGGGAATCCTTAATAGACCCGGAAACAGGGATGGAGTTAGGTGCAGAGAAAAGCAAGGTAGCCGAGATTGTAATTAAGGAAGTAGAACCTAAATTCTCAAAAGCCAGCATAGTAAATGCAACAGGCGAAATAGAAAAGGCTGATTTGGTTTTGGCCGATTAGGCATAGGATAGACTCACTACTTCTTGATAGAGCTATTCGGTTGTCCTATAGACCCGGGTAAAAATTATAGCCGGTTTTAGAGCGGGGAGGTAAAAATGAAGTTTATTTTCCTTATAATAGGTCTTATTTTTCTCTTCGGCGGTTGTGAGACCGTCCATAAAGGTGCAAAAGAAGTAGGTAAACCCATAGGCGGCACTATGAAAGCTGTAGGCGGGGTTACCGAAGGGGCTGCAGAGGCTTACGGCGACGAAGAGCCCGAAAACCCTTACAGTAGATAACAATTGTATCGATTTCCCCTTTTTCCGGTCTGTTCAAGCGGTAAGGTTTTACAGAGATAAGATGAAATCTCAATAAAGGTCTATTTCGACTGCCCCTTGCCCCTTAAATTTTGCGATTTTTACTTTAAAAAATGTTTAATTTTTTTGTTTTTGCCTGTTTCATAGTAATATCTGCTTTTTTTTCGGCTTCTGAAACAGCAATTTTTTCTCTTAGCAATTTCAGATTACGGCGTATACAGGAAAGGTACAGACAGGCAAAAACCGTAAAAAATCTTCTTAAGAATCCCACTCACCTTTTATCCGCAATAGTATTCGGTAATCTTTTGGTCAACATAGGTATCTCTTCTTTAGCCACGACTATTTTTGTTAAACGATGGGGCGAAAATGGTCTGATTATGGCCATAGTTTTCAGCACAGGTTTTATTATTTTCTTTGGAGAAATTCTTCCTAAAACATTCGCTATATATAAAGCCGAGAGAATTTCTTTGCTTACGGCACCTTTAATTAATGTCTTTTCCCGCCTATTTTCTCCCATAATTCTTGCAATCGAGAAAGTAGTAAGGTATTTTTCTTTCTTTCTGTTGCCCAGGGGCACAAAGACCGTTTTAAGCGACGAAGAATTCAAGACACTTCTCTATTTAGGAAAGCAGGACGGCCAGATATCGGAGCAGGAAGAGAACATGATAAGTAATGTTTTAGAATTCAAGGAGACGCAGGCCAGCGAAATTATGACAGCCAGAATTGATACCCATGGCATAGATATAAATACCAGCCAGGATGAAGTCCTGGAGATATTGAAAAAAACAAAACATTCGAAAATTCCGGTTTATGAAAATTCTCTCGATAACATTACAGGAATACTCTACACCAAGGACGTGTTTCTTAACCCCCAAAGGCCTTACCATGATTTTCTTCATGAACCGGTCTTTGTGCCTGAGAGCATGAAAATAGATGACATATTAAAGTTATTTTTGGTAAAAAAGGAGAGAATCGCGATAGTACTGGATGAATACGGAGGCACCGAAGGTATAATTACCCTGGAAGATATAGTAGAGGAGATATTCGGTGAAATCTATGATGAGTTTGAAACTATAGAGGAACCTTTGAAGGAGACCGCCAAAAATCAATGGAAGGTTTTCGGAAAAGCTCCTATTAAAAGCGTTAATATGGAGCTGAATATACAACTTCCCGAAGAAGAAGATACCCTGGCGGGATTCCTTCTCTCTAAAATGGAAAGGATACCGGCAACCGGTGACGAGTTTGATTATAATGGTTTAAAATTTATTATCGACAGAGCCACTAAACGAAAAATAGTTAGTGTAACTATAAGAAAAAACAAAGGTCTTTAAGATAATAATGTATAAGCAACTGCAAAATAAAGAGTTATGATATACATATATTTTACCGCCTGTTTAATATTTTTTGTAATGTCGGCTTTTTTTTCAGCCAGTGAAATAAGCTATGTATCCTCGAGCCTTTTAAAGCTGAGACACAGGCAGTATAAAGGTGACAGGAGGGCAAAGAGAGTTTACCGCCTTCTGCTTAAACCCGAAAGGTTTCTGGTGACTAATTTGATAGGAGTAAATATCTCTAACGTTTTAAGCGCCAGTTTCCTAACTTTTGTACTGATAAGTGCAGGGGTAAAAAGCAGTAATCTCTGGATTACTTTTATCTTTACTCCTCTTGTAGTTATTTTTGCCGATTTAATACCCAAAAATATAGGCAGGTTTTTCAGAGAAGAGTTCAGCTGCCGGACAGTTAATATAATACGTTTTTTTGAGTTTGTCTTTTCTCCCATTATTTATGTTATTGAAACAATAAGCTATTCGATTGTAAAAATTTTTATGCCGGGGGTTAGGAAAAGGTCATTTTTTGTTACCAAGGAAGAAATAAAATCCCTGGTTAAAGACATAGAAAAACAAGGGGGGATAGACAGAGGAGAAAAAGAAGCTATCGAGGAAGTATTCGAATTCAGACGCGACAAAATAAAAGATGTGTGTACTCTTCGCAGGGAAATCGTGGCTCTGGATTACAGCGATTCACGCAAAACTATCTTAGAGATAGTAAATAAGTATAATTTTACGCGTTATCCGGTTTACAGGAATAAGAATATCGCAGGATACATAAACATTTACGAGTTATTTT
>WJKZ01000103.1 GCA_014728785.1 Candidatus Omnitrophota bacterium | reverse complement strand
GGAAATGGGTATCGACAGCATAAAACTTATCGACAGACGTCTGAACACTCCGGCTATTCTAAAAATTGTTGATGCTTACGTGAAAGAGGAATATCAAGGCAATCTTGTCGATTTGTTACCTTTGTTCAGCGGTGTTACTTTTTCTAAACACATGAGCCTCGCAAAAAAAATATTTTATCTACAATTTCCTCTTACAATGATGAACCCTTTTAAGATTCTGGATTTTGCCGATGCTTTTTCTGAGTTGGAGGTATTTATAGACAACCGAAAATTAGACGGTTTTGTGGAAAACATGCCTTCAGATTGTAATATTGGTTTTTGCGGAGATTGTCAATATTGTCTGAAGGTAGCCGCAGAAACCGTAAAGATAGATTCCGACTATCGTGAATCAAGAATAAGTGGATATAAAAAAGTCTTAGAATACCTTTACAAAAAAGGGTTATCTTTCTAAGAAAGAGAGAGAACCGTACCCTTTTCAGGGTTGAGGCAAAATATAAGGAGAATATTAGACGACAATGAGGTTTGGTAGTATCAAAGGATTGTCCGGATGGTTTTTTTTAAAGATTTTACAGGTCGTTAAAGATTTTTTTCTGGGCAGAGGAAGAAAAACCACTACTAAGGATAATTTTGAATCCTTGATCAGAAAAAACCGCCAGAGAATAGAGCTGGTTACCTTTGAAGATTTTTGCCGTAAGTCCAATATAAATCCGGACAGAGAGGATATAGCTATAAAATACCCCCCTCTGCTGGTTAGTAAAGCTGTGTTGCTCAGTCTTTACTCGGAGATTTATGCGTTGTGTTCTTTAGCTAAAAAGATAAAGGCTAAAAATGTATTTGAAATCGGCACCTTTGAGGGTAAGACCTCCGCTAACATTGCTAACAATTTAGAAGAGGGCGCTGTAATTCATACTCTGGACTTCCCGCTGTACAAGCATCTGATAGACAAAGAAAGTGTAGGTAGGTATATAAAAGAAGACCCTAAAGCTTCGGCAATAGTTAAGATAATTGAAAGTGATTCTCTTCTTTTTGATTTCTCCCCCTTTTATAATAAGATTGATATCATGTATATAGACGGCGGGACGTCTTATAGGTGTGTTTTTTCCGACAGTGAAAATGCTTTAAAATGCGTAAAGAGAGGGGGATTTATACTCTGGCACGATTTTTTAGCTATAGGTAAATGTTATGAGGGTCTTGTTGCGGCAGTATTTGATTTTGCACTCAAACACGACCTTAAGCTGTATTTGCTGGATGGTACCCGTTTAGTGGTTACGCAGGTGTAGCTTATCCACATCCAACGAAAAAAGCATTACTCTTACCGGCCCCGATTTAAATACCGCAATTATATCCGCTTTTTTACGCGCAAACGGCAGGAGAGGAGTGGAATAGCTGTTCTCGATTAAAATCAATATTTGACGGTCCTGGGGTATCAGCCTGGGCTGTATAGTTTTACTTGGATTTTCAGGGTCAAATGTGTTTCCGATTGTCAGGACTCTGGTAAACGGATATTTTAAATACCCTATCCTGGGCTCTGTCAGTTCTTCATCAAGAGGCGCATTAGCTAAAATCAAGGGCCGGGAAAAGTTATCCTTTAAGAAATCGATAGCTGTTTTGTGAGCGGCTAAAGAGTCAATATACCGGAGATTCAGGTCTTTTTCCCACCATATATAATCTTTTGAGGGAGGAAACCAGGCTATAACCATGAGGATGCAGATTGAGGCCAGGATTATTCGGGTGAGCAGCCTTCGTTTTATCAGGGCATAGATAGAGGCGGTTCCGAAAAGAAAAAGCAAAGCCTGGATAGCCATAAAATACCTGGCATTTGGACCGTGTAGCTCTCCTGCGCCTTTTGATAAAAAAAACGATATTGTGATGAAACTCAGAATAATAAATACCAGAAAAGTTTTTGTAAAAATATGTTCTCTCAAAGATTTGTTACGCAGGGAGATTATCAATGCAGCCAGCAACGACAGAACAAAAAAGAATCTGTAGTCTCTCCAGAATGTGTTTTTACAAATCTGGCCCAGTAGCCATAATGAGGGAGAAAAGTGCTTGAACGGAGCTGTATGCAGGGGCCAGAGGTACCATCCCAGCATCAGCTTATTCGCAAGCATCCATGACATAAAGGGTATTAAGGCTAAAGAGAGGTGGAGTATCCTTGCCAGGGAGGTTTTAAAGCTTTTAAGACCTGATTTTATGCAGAAAAGGTAAAGTATTTCGGAGAGGATTAAGCTGGCGATAAGCAGGAGGCCGGTTTCCTTTGTAAGCAGAAGGAGCGATGCGGATATTGTGTAGGCGGGACGGTTGTCTTTTGTAAAAAAATAAACCGTGGCTATAGTCAGGGCAGTAAACGGTATCGAAGCAGTGAAGAGTCCGCTTTGGGCAAAAAATAACGGAGAAAAAAAAAGAATAATAGCCGAAAAAAAACCTACCTCTTCATCAAATAATCTTTTCCCCAGGAGGAATAAAAACCAGAGAGTGAGGCAACTAAACACAGCTATGATTATTCTGGGGATTACAAGAAATTCGCCGAATATCTTATAACATGTTGCCGTTAGAAGAAAGACAAGAGGAGGTTTGTAGGCGTAAAACTCGACAAATGGATTAAGATTGTTGTGGATGACTTTCAGGGTCCCGCCTATATAGTTCTGTTCGTCCCAGAAAGTGGGCAGGCTGAAAAAAGGAGATTTGGTTATGAATACCAGAGCCGCAAAAAGGATAGCTACAAACCAATTATTTTTTAGCGTTAGGCGGGAAAACCGGAACTTTTTCATCAGGCGCAAAAATTAAAGAAATTTTGTAGGTTTAACCTAATTCTGAGATAATTATAACAACTTCTGTCCCGGCGTAAAGAAATTTTGTTTAAAAACCTGAAAAACATGGTAAATTAATCTATAAGTTTTATCTCTCATAAGGTATGAAGTTAATATCCAAAGATACAATAAGGTTCGGCCTGATCTTTCTGGTTGCTGCAGTTTTGAGGTTTTTGTTTTTAGATAAATTCAGCTTCTGGTTTGATGAGGCTATGTTCTGCATGCTCCCCAGGCCGGATTTAAAT
>WJKZ01000102.1 GCA_014728785.1 Candidatus Omnitrophota bacterium | reverse complement strand
ATTGTATTTTCCTCGCTTATATACTTGCGCGCGGCATTTAAAGCATGGCCGGTACCAAGCATATTTTTCTGGTAAACAAATTTTATTCTTACCCTTTTTAGGCTTTTTTTCGACTTTAAGAACTCCTTGGTTTCTCTTTCTACCAGTCCACCCTTAAACCCCATAACGAAGATAACCTCTTTTATATGCAGGCTTAAAGATATAATCTCCTCGGTCAAATGAAAAAGCAGCGGTCTGCCTGCCAGTTCATGCAGGACCTTGGGCAGACCTGATTTCATTCTTTTACCCTTTCCCGCCGCTAAAACTACAGCGGAAAAACCATTTTTTTTCCTCATTTTCTTAGCTCTCTCCACTCAATCCCTCTTTGCCGGAAAAAACATAACCCTTGATAAAGAAATGAATCGCATAATATCCTGGGGAAACGAAATATATTATACCTATATTTTCTTTTAATACAATAATAAAAGAGTCTCACCCCCTGCCTCTATATTAATATACATTAACGGCTGGCTTTATCTTTCCCCTGGCGACTTTTATAGTTTTAAAAATCCCGGTGGTTTCTGTTGTATCCATATTCTTTTCATGCCCGGCTTAAAAACCCTGTAAATAAATCTCTACTCTCCAAAAAATACCTCTTTGAAGAGGGTATCGGCAATATTTTCTGCCAGCAATCTGTTTCCTCTTGAGGTGCCGTGTCCGAAATCTCCGGCAAAGCAATCATCGAAATAATCTTCATACCCACCTTTCTTTACAGCTTCTTTGAATATGTCTTCATTATCTACGAAAACCACACCCTCGGTAGAATCGAAAAACTTCTTCAGGTAATCAAGGCTGCGCATTGGATACTGCACACATACCCAGGTAATACCTCTTTCGTCGAGAATTTCTTTTACCTTGCAGTAATTATGCCTGGTATAAATAGGATAATTTTTCATCCTCAGGGAATTTGCTTTATCGAAATAATATTCCGCTTCCTTATACATCCCTTTCTTAAAATAATGCATGCCTAAAAAACTTAAAAGCCTCTCCTCGTTCAGTCCCAGACTTTCCAGTTTACGGATGAGTTTCTTTTTCGCATCTTCAGCCTGCTGCTTTTCATAGCAATTGCCCAGCTCAATATAAGCTATTGGGTGAGTGGGGTTGGCTTTTACCGCTTTTCTGAACATATCTGCCGCCGCCGCATAATCTTTCCTCCTGTCGCATAAAAGACCTATCTGAAAATACAACTCCCGGCTCCCGGGGTTGACCACCAACCCTTTTCTGAATATCTCATACGCCCCGGAAAAATCGCCCATTTCAAGATAACACTTGCCCAGACTGAGATAAACGTTCTCGCTGTTAAAACCATGCGCTAAAGCATTTTCTATAACAGAAACCGCCTCTTCGTACCTGTCATCGTCCAGATAGCACTGGGCCAACTCAAGATATGCCCATTCATTTAAAGGTTCTCTCTGCAGGCCCTTTATAAAATTATTTTCAGCCTCTGCATACTTTCCTTCATCTTTTAAATATTTCCCCAGTTCAAAAAATAAATTTCCATTTTCCGGAAATAACTCAACCCCTGCTCTTAAGATATCTTCCGCTTCTTTGTACTCTCCTCTGGACCTCTTTTCTCTAGCTAACTTCAAAAAATATCCCGGCTTCCGGCACTCTGCCGGTTCTCTTTTTTCCTCCAGCTCCGGTCCTTTTATCTTCCAGTTAAAATGCCGACATATAAGTTTCATCAATCTAAACACTTTCAGATTCCACAAAAGTGATTTTTCCGTCGTACTCCCGCCTCCGTAAGACACTCTGGTCGGGTCATCGTTTATCCCCATCATAGTAATAACCACATCGGGTTTATACCTATCTAAGAGCTCATCCAGCATCGAAACTATATATGATGTTGAAATCGCATGTCTACCTTCGTTTATAACAATAAATTTACCCTCTCCCTTTTTTTTATTAAGAATCTCTTGAAGCTGACTTGGCCAGGATTTTTTTCCTCCCCAGACAGTTGTGGACTCACCCAGACATAAAATTATAACCTTATCTTTTCCGGAAAAAGAACGCATGTTGCGGTACCTTTGCAGAATAAGCGAAACTCCTCCCGCCATTCGCATCCCGGCCTCAAGGATTACCAAAGATAATAATCCTCCCAATAGTATAAAAAAAATTTTGCGTTTTAGCTTCACAACTCCTGCCTTATCTATTCTCTACGGTCATACCGGGCTAACAAGCAACATCATTGCTATCTTAGGAAGTTTTATATCTGGGATAATAAAATAGGGGTGTCTCTTTCTTTCGAACATTAGAGCGCTTGAGTATTGGAGCATCCACTTAAGGGAGAATCTGCCATGAACCGTGCTCTGCACTGGTTCCTGGCTGGCCGGTCTAGACGTTGGGCAAACCACACGGTATCAAAAAATTCTGTTGAACATTAGACCGCAATTGAGCATCGACTCTATTGTTCTATTTTCTATTGCTCAGTTGCTCTGTTTGATTTTGCCTTTGGCAAAATCAAACTGCCCGGCCTGGACTCGAACCAGGAAAGTCAGCTCCAAAAGCTGATGTGTTACCGATTACACTACCGGGCAAACTTGTTAAATTAAAATTCTCCTGTCTTTCAATTAAAAACTAAAAAACAGGAGAGATATTTTTTGCTTCTTCTAATTAACGCCTGTAACCTTAATATAACCTTCAGGCCTCAGTAGTCTCTTCTTCGCTTTCTTTGGCCGGTTCCGGTTTGGGAGCATTCTTTTCGCCATGGTAAGCATCCAGAACTTTACTCTGAAGATAATCCCTGAATTCCTGATTTATGGGGTGTGCAAGATCCTGATGTGTAGCATGACGATTTTCTCCTAAATCCCTGGGAGGAGGAGGTAATTGTACTCCGCAATGGTTACAATACTGGCTTCCTACATCCACCTTTTTTCCGCAGCGCGGGCAAAATTGTTTCATCTTTCTTGCAGGCATAGCCACAAACAGACCGTTGTTGCCCTCAATAACCTTGATGTTCCTTACCACAAACGAGTTATCAAAAGTTACTGTTGAATAAGCCTTGAGTCTCTTGCCCTCGTTCTCTCTCAGTGAAATCCTGACTTCCGTGATCTCCATAGAACCTACCTCCTTTTAAAATGTTTGAACCTCAAACACAAACCAGTTATGCGGCAATAACTTTCTTGCTTTAGAATAAGACACATTGTCAATTGTAAAAAACGCTCCTCCGCTGCCTGTAAGCAGTGAAAAAAGACCGGTTTTTTCAATCAATCCGGCGGCTACCTTCAATTCCCCATACACACCGAAAGCACTTTTTTCCAACGCGTTAAATACGCAACGTTGCACTAAAGAAATATCTCCTTTCTTTAATGCATATTTCAATATATTAACATTGTTGAAAAACTTTGTCAATTTAGCTCTGCAATTATCATACACAACTTTTGTAGATACAGGTATACCGGGCCATATTACTATATGCCTCAGAGAACGACTTAACTCTAAGGGAATTACCTCTTCTCCTCTACCTTTAAGAACGGCAAATCTGCTTTGAGAAAGAAAAAAGTTGACATCGCTGCCCAAAAAAGAACCTAAAGAATACAGCTCCTCCCCCCCCAGACCAAGTTCCAGTAAATCATTAAGCCCCAGTAAAACCGTTGCCGCATTGGAAGATCCTCCTCCCAGTCCCGAACCCACAGGAATGTTTTTTTGCAAATGCAAGCCTATTCCTTTTTTAATATTGAACCGGTTACGCAGCAATTCCGCGGCCTTAAGGCAAAGGTTTGAGCTTGACTCCAAGCTTTTTAAATTACAGGAAAAACGCAGCTCGTCTTCAGATAAGAGTTCGATGTCTATCTCATCGAAAAGAGAAATTCTTTCTGTAATGCTTTCGATATCATGAAAACCATCATCACGTTTTCCCAGTATGTTAAGGTAGAGATTTAACTTGGCGGGACTTATAAGTTTAATCCTGTTACCGTAATTCTTTCTCGATTTTTTGGACAATACTTTCAGCGGTGAGGCCATAAAGCTTCATTAGTTCCTGAGGAGAACCTGATTGGCCAAACTTATCTTCTACACCAATCCTGTCGATCTTTACCGGAAATTTTCGAGCCAGCACTTCACAGCAGGCTGAAAAAAGCCCCCCGATTATCTGATGTTCTTCGCAGGTAAAAAGAACCTTGTGCCCTTTTGCCAGCTCAACCAGCAACTCCTCATCGATGGGTTTTATCGTAGGCATATTTACTACAGTAGCCGAAATACCCTTTTCTTCAAGTATTCTATGCGCCTTAAGCGCTTCACTGACTAAAACTCCACAGGCAATTATCGCTACATCTTTGCCCAGTTTAAGTATATGCCCCTTACCCAGAAAAAATTCCTTTCTGCCTTCGATGCTAAGTGCTTTGGAGCGTCCCAATCTTATATAAAAAGGTCCGGGATTGTTGTAGGCGGCCACTACCGCCTCTCTGGTTTCGGGAGCATCACAGGGAACAATAATTCTCATATTGGGTATCGCCCGAAAATAATTGATATCTTCTAAAGCCTGGTGAGAAGAACCGTCTTCCCCTACCGTAATGCCTCCGTGTGTGGCCACTATCTTCACATTAGCATTATTATAGCAAATACTGTTTCGTACCTGGTCTACAACTCTTGCAGTAGCAAACATAGCAAAAGAAGAAGCAAAAACTATCTTCCCACAGCTCGCAAAACCTGCTGCTGCGGCCATCATGTTCTGTTCGGCTACTCCGAAGTTAAAAAACCTCTCCGGAAATTCATGGCCAAAAAAAGCTGTACGGGTGGAACCGGAAAGATCAGCGTCCAGAACCACAATATTTTCATCTTTCCTCCCCAGCTCTACCAAAGCTTTACCGTACGCATCTCGTGCGTATAGCTTCTCCATTTCAGCTAATCTCCTTTCTTCTCTTCGATCCTTTCAATCTCTATTAATTCAGCTAAAGCAATATCTTTCTCTTCCTCTGTCGGGGCTCTGCCGTGAAAATCTACTACGTGCTCCATAAACGACACCCCTTTACCCTTTACCGTATGAGCGATTATAACTGTGGGTTTCATCTTTACGGTTTTAGCTTCGTCAAATGACTCCAGCAGCTCTTCAATGTTGTGGCCGTCGCACTGGATAACATGCCATCCAAAAGACTCCCACTTATTCATTAAAGGCTCCAGGTTCATTATCTCCTCGGTACGCCCGTCTATCTGGAAACGATTATAATCGACGACTGCGCAGAGATTATCTACCCTAAAATGCGCCGCGGCCATTGCTGCCTCCCAGATATTGCCTTCCTGTATCTCGCCGTCTCCCATAAGACAATACACCCTGTAATCTCTTTTATCCAATCTGGCGGACAAAGCCATACCCAGAGCTATGGAAAGACCTTGCCCCAAAGAACCGCTGGCCATCTCCACCCCCGGCGTCCTCCTGTCGGGATGCCCCTGGAGTATAGAGCCGGTCTTTCTCAAAGTCTTTAAGGCCTCGGGAGCAAAATACCCCGAAAGACAAAGAGCAGAATAAAGAGCAGGACAGCAATGTCCTTTGGATAAATGGAATCTGTCCCGGTAAGGCCAAAGAATATCTTTTGATTTAAACCGCATCACTTTAAAAAAAAGACAGCTGATTATTTCCGCAGATGATAAAGAACCGCCCGGATGGCCGCTCTTTGCCTCCGAAAGCATCTCGATGACGTTCTTGCGTATTTGATTGGCTTTAGTCTGCAACTCTTTAATTTCTCTCTTCATATTTTTCAACCTTCTCTTTTAAGCTCTTATTTTTCGGAAAATTCTTTAACCCTTTTTTGTAGTATTCCAACCCTTTCTCAACGCTACCCAGACGTATATACAAATCACCGAGGTGCTCATAGACCTCAGGGTCTTCGATATTCTTAACTGCCTTCTCTAAATATTTTTTAGCTTTTTCAAGGTTCCCCTCTTTATAATATACCCACCCCAGGCTGTCGAGATAAGCACCGTTTTCAGGTTCGGCCTCAAGCGCCCTGACTATCAGCTCCTTAGCCCTCTGCAGATTAGCACCCTGCTGGGCATAAGTATACCCTAAAGAATTCAATATAGGTCCGTAATTCGGGTTTATCCGGAGCCCTCTTTCCCAGATTTCAATTGCTTTGTCAATTTCCCCTGTATCGGAATATAAATACCCCAGCCAGAATATTGCATCGATGTGCTCGGGGTTGCTTTCAAGGATTTTTTCATATACCTTTATGGCTTCACGCGGCTTTTGTTTATAAAAATAAAATTGAGCAAGGTATCCGGATATATTGGTGTTTGCCGGCTTTAACTCGTGGGCCTTTTTTAAAAAATATCCGTATTCTTTTTCCAGTTCTTCGTCCTTTTGGAGATAAGAATAAACAAATATCAACGCCAGAGAAAGATCAAGGTTGTCCGGGTCTATTTCTTTTGCTTCTTTAAGCTCTCTCTCGGCTTTACCGAATTCTTTCAAACGAATAAATGCCGTGGCAATTTTTAGACGTATATGAATCGATTCAGGGTCTGCGGCTTTTGCTCTCTCAAGAGATTGCAGGGCTCTTGTGTACTCGCCCTTCTCCATATGATACAGACCTTTCAGATAGTTACTATAGAGGTTCTTTATAAACTCACCGTTTTGCGGGTAGGATAAAGCGGTCGTAAGTAAAAAAATAGTAGTGATAAGTAGAAAAAAGAGCCTCATTGATCTTATTTCGTTTTGTGTCTCTGCTGTTTTCTTCTTTTTTTAAACCAGTGTCTCTTTACTTTTTTCAATTTTTTCTTCCTTCCGCAGGGCATACTCACTCCTTTATGTGCTATTGCTAATCAGTATATAACTTTATTTAAAGGGTATTCTATTATTCCTTGGGCTCCGTTTTCTTTCAGCAGGGGAAGAATCTTTCTGACTTCCCGTTCCTCTACCACAGCTTCACAAGCTACCCACTTACTTAGAGTCAGTGACGAAACCGTTGGTTTTTTTAATGCCGGAAGAATTTTCAATATTTTATCTAAATCTTCCTTACGGACATTTAATTTTAAACCTACTTTATCTCTCGCCTCAAGAGCTCCCCTTAGAAGCAGCAAGATGTTTTTCATTTTTTTCTTCTTCCAGCTATTCTGGTGAGACTTTTTGTTGGCGATGAATTTTGTAGTGGAGTAACATACCGTATCTATCTCTTTTAAGCCGTTAGCCCGTAAACTTTCACCCGTCTCGGTAAGTTCAACAATAGCATCGACTAAACCGCTTTTAACCTTAACCTCCGTGGCCCCCCAGCTGAACTCAACCTCTACATTAATCTTTTTTGATTTAAAGAACCTTTTAGTGTATTTGAACAGCTCCGTAGCTACCCTCTTGCCGTCAAGGTCTTCTAACTTTTTGATTCTTGAATCATTCTTTACCGCAACGACCCAGCGTACAGGATTAAGAGTTCTTTTAGCATACATAAGCTCTGCCAGACGCAAAACACGTGAGTTGTTTTCCAGTATCCAGTCTTCCCCAGTTATGCCGCAATCAAGTACCCCTTCCTCGACGTAACGGGACATTTCCTGCGCTCTTATCAGGACTATTTTCAATTCAGGATCATCTACAACCGGAAAATATGACCTGCTGCTCAGGTAGATGCTAAAACCCGCCATACGGAAAATCTCTATAGTTTTTTCCTGCAGGCTTCCTTTGGGTAAACCTATTTTTAAATCTTTCATCTTTATTTTATCTATAAGTTTTTATCCTTTCAATTTTAAGGTTCTAAATTATACACTGACCATTCTCTCTTGTAAAGAAAAATATCATTTCGATAATAAATTTTCGATTTTGTCAAAAACCTCACCCACCCCTATATCTTTCAGGCACCGGCGGTCAATGTGGCAACCAGAAAACTTAAAGTTATAATAACAGGGCCTGCATCCAATATCACTCTTAAACACATGACATTTTTCGTTTCCCGGAAAACACCCGTAAACATTCTCATCAACAGGCCCGAAAAAACCTACAGTGGGGATTCCTAACGCCTGGCCGAGATGAAAAGGGCCTCCGTCGTTTGTTATAACCAGGTTACACCCCAGCAACAAACTGCAAAGTTCCTCTAAATCCAGCGCTGCGCAGAAATTAAAACACCGGTCCGGGATACTACCTGCGATATCATTACACAACGCCTTTTCGCTCCCGGAACCTAAAAGAATTACCTCTGCTTTCAGCTTTTCCCTGATTTCAAGGCACAAATTGAGAAAATTATCTCTGGGCCACCTTTTAAAATAGGCACTTCCGCCCCAGCTGTCACCGGAACCGGGAAAAACGGCAACTTTTAAACTATCTTTATCTATATCCGCAAAGGCTTTTTTCTGTTCTTCGTAACCAAAGGAAAAAGAGGTATCCAAACCGTATATTCTCGGTTCTTTGTCGAGAAACCTAAGCAAATCCAGGTGATACAAAGCCACATGCTTCCCGCAGAATCCACCGGGCAAATCCTGCTTGTGTGTCAGGAATCTCCCCCTGTTTTTAAAATTATAGCCGATTCTCTTAGGAATCCGGCACATTTTAAGTACAAACCCGTATTGAGAATTAAGAGAGAGATCAAAGACT
>WJKZ01000101.1:0-5000 GCA_014728785.1 Candidatus Omnitrophota bacterium | reverse complement strand
GGCGGCAATGTTAAGCTATGTATTCGGTTTTATCACAGGCATCATTTTTTTTGCAGTGGAGAAAGAGAACAAGTTTGTTAAGTTTCATGCGATGCAGTCAATGGTAGTGTTCGGTGGTTTGTTCGTGATTAATTTGGTATTAAGTCTGCTTATACCGCCTCTGGCTATATTTATTTCGCCGATAATAGGTATTGCTTCGGTTGTCCTTTGGATTATACTTATGATTAAATCTTACCAGGGTGACTATTTTAAGCTTCCCTTTGCCGGCGATATTGCTGAAAAAAATTCCAACATAAAAGCCTAATAATTATTTCAGGCGAGCAACAGGGCCATTAGCTCAGCTGGAAGAGCAGGGGCCTCTTAAGCCCAAGGTCGAAGGTTCGATCCCTTCATGGCCCATTTTAACCTTTCTTTTCTCTCAAGACCTGAACCGATTGCCACCATGTCAAAAAATAAAGAAAGAGTAATTGTTGCGGTTATAGGTTTGTTGGCAGCAGTGGTTATGGCAGAATTGGCCGTAAGAGTATTTGTGGTGGGTTATACCAACGTAACTCTGCCTGAGTATAAAGACCAGCTTAAAACTGTAAACGCAATTTTCGGAACCGGCTACAGAAATAAATTCTTAAAATATGACCTGAGATGCGGATTTCTCCCCCGGGGAGGATTGTTTCGTTGTCCTTCGGGAAAGATATCAGAACACAGCGGGGATAAGGAGGTAAAATATCTCGTAGATGCCGCAACTCTTGAGACAACTTATTACTCAACTTTTTGCGACTACCCCAAGAAAAAAGCCGAAGATATAAGAATTATATGTGTAGGTGATTCTGTAACTTTCGGTGACGGTGTAGTCTACCGCTATTCTTATCCTGCCGTATTGGAAAGAATGCTAAACGAGTCTTATCCCGAGATTAAGATTAAGGTATTAAATGCCGGGATTCCCAACGCTTACACCAGGCAGCTTAAAAGAATTTTTCAGTTTCATCTGGTTGATTATAACCCTGATATTGTTATCTGGAAAAAGGAGAGCGGCCCTCCGGATACCTATGAGGTTCCCGTGAACGAATTCAATAGACTACGATTCAATATATGGCGTTTTCTGTATTCTTCTAAACTTTTCAGGACAATTTGCATTATTCTGGATAACCAGAGGCACATAGGAAGCAATACTTTATTAGGGCAGGTCCATCAGTTTATGATGTGTTTAGAAGAATTGGAACCGGCGATGCCTATACATTGGATGTATGAGAGTGACCGTAAAAACAAAATGCTGAAGCCGAATTTCCGATTGGTCAAAAGGATAGCCTCCGAAAGCGGCATTAAATATGTTTTAGCAGTCGATCAGTTCAATGTGAGAAAGGGCAAGCTTTATTCGGACTGTTATGAGTACCGTCGGGGCGGAATTGAACCGCTTGTTTGTACGGTAGATGTTTTTAGAAACAGAATAAAGTCTGAAGATTCGCTGTCTATCAAGGATTTTATTTTTGACAATATCCATTTAACCAAAAAAGGAAATGCGTTCCTGGCAAAAGAAATCTTTAAATTCATCAAAGACGAAGGGTGGATAGAAAAAATATCAGATGAAACTTCTGATGAGGTAGTTATTCCCGGTATTTAAATCGCAGCTTTATTTTAATGTTATTTCCTTTTATGTTATGATAATTTTATGGTTAATTTTGAGTTCATTGAACATACAGCGGATTTAGGGATAAGAGTTAAGTCTAAAGAACTCGAAGAGATATTCAAAAAATCGGGTGAGGCTCTAATTTCGATTATTGCCAACATCAGGCCTGGGGTAGCTAAGCAGAGAAAAATAAAAGTAGAGGGGATAGACTGGCCTGATTTGCTTATAAATTGTCTTAACGAATTATTATTTCTCTTTTATACCGGAAATTTCATTATGGTTTCTTGCGATATTTCGCTTAACGAAAAAACCGGCTCTAAAATACTGGAAGCCGGGCTGAAAGGGGATGTATTTAAGCCGTCGCAGGAGAATATAAAACGGGAAGTCAAAGCAGCTACCTATCATAATCTAAAAATAGAACGTGACGAAAAAGGCAGGTATGTTGCCGAGGTGATATTTGATGTGTGATTGCAGTTTACAGAAGTCAGCGGAGCGAACAAAGTGAGCGAAGTCCTGCATGGCAGAGAAAAGGGACAGGTGTATACGCTCAGTAATTCGATTTCGTCTTCGGTTTCGGCTTATTTTTTTTGCGGCTTGTAACCTGAGGCCCGAAGTCTGTAGCCTATACCGATGACCATACTCAGACTAAGAGCAGACCGATGCCGATGCCTAATCGCAGAAGGACGAGGGACGAAAACATTAACCAATTAACCAATTATGACTTGGAGTGGTCCATTAGAAAAGATTTCAGAATTTAAATACCGTATACCACCTGCTTATAAAAAAGAAATGACGGTAGAAGGAATAATCTATGCCAGTGAGCAGTTGGTAAAGACCATAAGAGAGGATAAGGCACCTGAACAAGTAGCTAATGTCGCTTGTATTCCCGGTATAGTTAAATATTCTCTGGCTATGCCGGATATTCACTGGGGATATGGTTTTCCCATAGGAGGAGTAGCTGCCACCGACCCGTACTCGGGTGGGGTTATTTCGCCTGGAGGAGTAGGATATGACATAAATTGCGGAGTAAGGCTGTTGAGGACGAATTTAGACTTTAAAGATGTAGTAGATAAAATGGATAAGTTGGCTAATAGCCTATACGCCAATGTTCCCTGCGGTCTGGGGTCGCGGGGAAAAGTACGTTTAAGCTACAAAGAGGCCCGGCGGCTTCTCATCAAAGGTGCCGCCTGGCTTGTGTCTAAGGGGTTTGGGGTTAAAGAAGACCTGGACAATTGTGAAGAAAGCGGCGCGATGGATGGGGCTGATGCGGATGCAGTAAGCCAGAGAGCTTACGAGAGAGGGAAGTCTCAGGTTGGCAGTTTAGGCAGCGGCAACCATTTTTTAGAAGTGCAGGTAGTGGATAAGGTATTTGATCTCCGGGCTCAGGAATTTTTTGGCCTAAGTGAAGGCCAGCTTACCGTAATGATACATTCGGGTTCAAGGGGTTTCGGTTATCAGGTTTGTGATGACTCCTTAAGAGAGATGGTGCGCTGCTTGAGTAAATACAATATAAGTTTACCCGACAGACAGCTTGCTTCTGCGCCTCTGAGGAGCCATGAGGCGGAAAGGTATATAGCAGCTATGAAATCGGCTGCAAATTATGCCTGGGCTAACCGGCAAATGCTAATGCATTTGGTCAGGCTTAGCTTTGAGAAAGTTTTTAATAAGGGCTGGCAGTCTCTGGAGATGGATTTAATCTATGACGTTGCCCATAATATAGCAAAATTGGAAAAGCATATATTAGACGGCCGGAAGAAGGAATTATGTGTTCACCGAAAAGGTGCAACCAGAGCTCTGGGGACTGGTCACCCTGAAGTATCTTTTAAATACAGAAATCTGGGCCAGCCTGTCATTATACCGGGAAGCATGGGTTCGTTTTCTTATCTTTTGATCGGTACCAAAAAAGCGGAAGAGGAGACGTTTGCCAGCACCTGCCACGGCGCGGGTAGAGTTAAATCAAGACGCCGGGCTTCCCGTAGTCTTGATTTTTCGCTTTTAATGCAAGCGTTGAGAAAAAAAGAAGTGATAGTAAAGGCTGCGGGTAAAAGGACAATTCTTGAGGAGGCCCCTCAAGCCTATAAAGATATAGATGAAGTTATAAGGACAGTTGAGGGTTCGGGCATTTCAAAAAAGATTTGCCGGCTCAAACCCCTATGTGTGATAAAAGGATAGAATAAGAAATGAAGAAGGTGGAAATTTTTCTCAATCAAAGTATAATAAGTTAATATGTTAGATGTAAAGTTTATACGCAACAACTCCCAAAAACTCAAAGAATCTCTCAAAAACAGAAATTATAATTTTGATTTAGATGAATTTTTGGATTTGGATGCCCGCTGGCGCAAGGTCAAGGGTGAGGTAGAAGATTTAAATGCTTCTCAAAACAGGATTGATAAGGATATAAAAAAAATAATAAAAGAAAAGAAAGACCCTTCTTCAAAGATAGGAGAAAGCAAAGAGATAAAGTCAAGAATTGCCGCCTTGAGCGAACAATTTTCTTCACTGGATGAGAAATTTAAATTTTATCTCGCCCGTATCCCTAATATCCCTCATGAATCTTTGCCGGTAGGGGGTGCAGAAAATAACAAAGTAATAAAGGAGCCAAAGAGTTTCCGGGATTTTAATTTTAAACCCAGAGATCACATATTTCTGGCCGAGACTCTGGATGTAATTGATTTTAAGAGAGCGACAAAGCTTACCGGCTCTAACTTTGTTTTATTCAAAGGATGGGGGGCAAAACTTCAGCGTGCTTTAATTAATTTTATGCTTGATTTACATACCTCTTCAGGTAAGTATAAAGAAATTGTACCTTCAAAACTGGTCAACAGGGATTCTATGTTTTCAACAGGCCAGCTGCCCAATCTGGAAGAGGATATGTACAGGACATCCGAAGATGATTTGTTCCTTATTCCCACAGCAGAGGTGCCTATTACCAATATACACAGAGGTGAAATAATAAAAGAAGACAAGCTGCCTTTGTATTATACTGCCTACACCCCCTGCTTCAGGAGAGAAGCCGGTTCTTACGGAAAAGATACACGGGGTTTGTTGAGAGTCCATGAGTTTGATAAGATAGAATTGGTTAAGTTTGTAAAACCCGAAGATTCTTACAGGGAGCTGGAAGAGTTGCTTTCCGACGCCTGTTCGGTTCTGGACTTACTTAAGCTTCCCTACAGGGTAGTTTTACTTGCTACCGGTGATATAAGTTTTGCAGCAGCTAAATGTTATGATATAGAATTATATGCGCCGGGTGTGGATAAATGGCTTGAAGTTTCAAGTTGTTCAAATTTTGAAGACTTTCAGGCTAGACGGGGTAATATCCGCTACAAGGAAAAGTCTACGGGTAAAAATTTACCCCTTCATACCTTAAACGGCTCAGGTG
>WJKZ01000100.1 GCA_014728785.1 Candidatus Omnitrophota bacterium | reverse complement strand
TCTTTCTTACTGCCATTCACCACCTCCTTTTTCTTTCCCAATACATCATTGGGTTACTACAATTTTAATTTAACAAATTTTGAAACGAATGTCAACATTTTTTAACTTTTTTTCTATTTTTTCGGAAAAAAATTTTTGATGGTCTCTTAAGTAAAAAGTTTAGCGAAAACTGCCGGGACAGGAAGAAAGAAAAAGAAAACAAAAACTACTTAACTTATTTTTTTAACTTTATTTCTCTGGCGGAATTAAGAAGCCTTTCAAAATTATAAAAGCGGCGGGCGTCTTCAGAAAAAATATGGAGAACAGTGTCGTGAAAATCAATCAGCAACCATCTGAATACATTATCGGTTTGATGGTGTTTTACTTCGATATTCTTTTTTTTGCTCTGCCTCAAAACTGCTTCATATATAGCCCTAACCTGAATATCGGATTCACCGGAACAGATAATAAAATAATCCCAGATAGTGCTCACCTTTGAGGTATCGAAAGCGACTATATCAACAGCTTTCTTATCTCTAAGCAAATCAACTATTTGCAAAACTTTATTTTTCTTCTCTGAAGTTTTTCTGGTGATAGTGACTCCTTTTTTCAATAAATAATATCTTTTATCTTTTGGTCTATCGTTTTATCAATATTGCCTACACAGGAAATACAGATATTGTTCAGTTTAAATATGCGGGAACAAAACCGGTTTATATCACCGGCGGTTATTTTATCCACTTTCTTTTTTATTGTCTCAAAACTGTAAATTTCACCCCTGGTTATAAAACTTTCGGCAAAATTAAACATTCTCCCCTGCGGCCTTTCAAGACTCATGGCAATTTGTCCTAAAAAATAGTCTTTGGCCCGTATCAATTCTTTGTAATAAACAGGCTTGCTTAATATTTTCTCAATCTCCTTTATTATGCTCCGCAAAGCAGTCAGAATATTTTTTCTGTCCAGACCTACATGAATCACAAAAGCACCGCTGTCTTTGTATCTTTTTATTTCTGTAGAAACATCATAGCAGAGAGATCTTTTTTCCCGTAATTCCTCAAATAACCTGCTGCTCATGTTCGCCCCAAGTATTATATTAAGAAGATGACTTTTTAATATATCGGGACTTTTGTATGACACGCTTCTGAATCCCAGACAAAAATGCGACTGCTCCAGTCCTTTATTTTCAGTTTTAATACGAGCACCTCTTAAGGGTTTAGGTTTAGCCTGCCGGAGATTTATTTTTTTTGGAAGAATATCCCTGGCTTTCCTTTCTATCAAAGAAATGATTTCAGACTTTGACAAGTGGCCGCTGCAGGATATAACCATATTGGAAGGTTTATAATATCTCCCGTGAAAATCATTGAGATTCTTACGGTTGATAGCCTTAACAGTATTCTCGCAACCTATAACCTCTTCACCCAGAGGATGTTTTGGCCACAAAAGAGAATCCAGAAGAATACTGGCCCTTGAGGCAGGTAAATCATTGTACATTTTTATCTCTTCCAGAACGACCTTCCGTTCTTTATCGATCTCCCGCTTATCCAGGAGAGGTGCGAAAACCATATCCAAGAGTATATCCAGGGTTAAAAGGCAATTTTTCTTCAGAAAATGTGCGTAAAATGCAGTGATTTCCTGAGAAGTAAAACCATTGAGAGAACCACCCCTGCCTTCAATTTCGCGTTTTATTTTGCGATGAGAATATTTCTTGCTGCCTTTAAAAACCATGTGTTCCAGGAAATGAGCTATACCCTTTAAAGACTTCTTTTCATAACGGGAACCTATTTTCAAAAACAACCCGACAGAAGCGGTATGGATATTTTTTAAGGGAGAAAATATCAATTTCAAACCGCCTATCTCTATAATCTCAAATTCACTATGTAACATTTTTCAAAATTTATCTATTTTAGAGGATTTTTTATAAAGCAATTTTGTCAAGCTTCTGACTGGCTCACTTAGCCCAAAGTAACTCTGTTCAATCTTTATATTAAGGTATCAGCGTCTTAATGTGTTTGTGCAATGTTTTGAGGAAATTTTTCTTTTTATAATTTTCGGCAATAAATTTTACTATCTCACTTCCCACTACAACTCCATCACTGAACCTGCCGATACTTTTTACCTGTTTTTTTGTATGAATACCAAACCCTACACATACAGGGGTAGAAGTAATCCTTTTTATCTCCCTGATTTTGCGAGCTAAATTCTGCAGCTGAAGATTCTTAGGGCCGGTAATCCCGGTAACCGAAATATAGTATATAAAGCCTTCAGTTAAAGAAGCAATCCTTTTGACTCTTTCGACCGAAGTAGTAGGAGTTATAAAAAATATAGTATCTATTCCTGCCTCAGCACAGCTCTTTTTATATTCTTCCGCTTCCTCTAAAGGCAAATCCACCAACATTAAGGCTTCTATATTGATTTCTTTAATTTTTTTGATGAATTTTTTTAATCCAAACCTATAAATAGGGTTGTAATAAGACATTACCGCAACCGGTATATCTACGGTATCTTTTATCTTATTGAACTCATCGAAAAACAAGGGGAGATTCGCCCCATTTTTTAACGCAAGGTTTGAGGCCTGCTGGATTATCGGCCCGTCGGCTAAAGGGTCAGAAAAAGGTATCCCTACTTCAATTATGTCCACCCCTGAATCCCGGAGAGTTAAGAATATATCTCTGCTTAATGAAGGATGAGGAAAACCGAAAGGTACGTAAGCTATAAAAGCTTTTTTGTTTAGCTTTTGCAATTGCCGGAATTTATCTTTTATTTTAATCATCCTTTCGACAATTATTTTTTACTTTTTTTAAAATTTCGGACAATATCCAGGTCTTTATCACCTCTGCCGGAGAGACAGACCAAAAAAACTTTATTCTTATTTTTGGGCGCCATCCGCTTCAGGTAATATATAGCATGTGAGGTTTCAAGAGCCGGAATTATACCTTCTTTTCTGGAAAGCATATCAAAACCTTCCACAGCTTCCTTATCGTTAACTGCGACATACCTGGCTCTGCCTATTGTCTTATAAAAAGCATGCTCGGGGCCTACACCGGGATAATCCAAGCCCGGAGCCAGGGAATGAGCATTTTGTATCTGGCCGAATTTATCCTGCAAAACAAAGGTGCGGGTACCCTGGAATACTCCGAGTTTACCTCTAAGCAACGAAGCCGCATTGTAACTATTTAAACCCAACCCTGAGGCTTCTACGCCTATGAATTTTACCTTCTTATCTTTGAAAAAGGGGTAGAAAAGACCCAGAGAATTGCTACCCCCGCCTACACAAGCCACCAGATAGTCGGGGAGTTTTGAGGTTTCTTTTAAAATCTGCGAGCGGCTCTCTTTACCTATAACCGCCTGAAAATCTCTAACTATTAAAGGATAGGGGTGAGGCCCGATAACAGAACCTATTAAGTAATAAGTACTGCTTACATTGGTCACCCAGTCGCGGAAAGCCTCACTGCAGGCATCCTTTAAAGTACGGGAACCGCTCCTGACAGGTATAACTTTCGCTCCCAGTACTTTCATCCTGAATACATTCATCCTCTGTCTTCTGATGTCTTCTTCTCCCATAAAAACATCGCATTTAAAACCCAGAAGGCTGCAAACGGTAGCCACTGCCACTCCGTGCTGACCGGCACCTGTTTCGGCTATTATACGTTTCTTTCCCATGAATTTAGCCAGCACAGCCTGCCCCAATGCATTATTTATTTTATGGGCTCCGGTGTGAAGAAGATCCTCGCGTTTTAAAAATACCTTTATGCCCAGATAATCGCTTAAATTACGGGCATAATAAAGAGGAGTAGGCCTTCCGGCATATCTACTCAGATAATGGTTCAATTCTTTCCTGAAACGGCTGGACTTTTTTATTTTTCGGTAAGAATCCTCGACCTCCTTAAGGCATAAGGATAAAGTCTCGGGGATGTATTTTCCGCCAAAATTTCCAAAATATCCTCTCTTGTCAGGTAATTTCATTTTGCCCTCAGAATAAAATTTTTCATTAACTGCGCATCTTTTTTGCCCACCATCTTCTCTACGCCGCTGCATACATCTAAAGCGTAGGGTTTAATTTTCTTTACTTTATCTAAATTGCCGGGGTTAAGGC
>WJKZ01000099.1 GCA_014728785.1 Candidatus Omnitrophota bacterium | reverse complement strand
TCCCGGTATAGTTCTTTTAACCGGATTAACTGTAGGCCCTGCGATTTCGATTGTATTTTCAGCCAAAGCCGGACCTTTATCTCGGGGATTTCCGCTTCCGTCGAAAACTCTTCCCAGCATATTTTCGGAAAATGATACTTTCATCGGATGGCCTAAAAATATAACCTGGTCATTGGTCGAAATCCCCCGGCTTCCGGCAAAAACCTGTAACGATACCATCTCCCTGTCAATTCTTATTACCTGAGCCAGAGACTTTCCCCGGTTGCTCCTGACCTCGGCCAGCTCTTCGTAAGCTACACCTTTGGCTTTTACGGTAATTACATTTCCCACAATGCTTAAAATTTTACTGTGGACCTTTCTCATTGTTCTTCCTCTTGTTTTTCCTGAGATTCCAGAAACTTATCTATTTCTTTCTCCTGGTTTCTGTACTCCTGGGAATCTTTTTCTGTATAATTCCAATCGATAAAAAGGGACCTGAGACGGTAAAATATTTTTCTCGCTTCATCTTTATCGGGAAATTTAAAATTACTGACGAGTATGGAAAATATTTTATCAAATACATATTTTTGTCTCTCCAGCCCCGTTGCAGCATCTACAGGATTAAAACCGTTTTGCTGCAGATAAACGGCATCCAGGAATTCTGATTTTAGATAAATCTGGTAATCGTCAAGAGAGGTTCCTTCCTCTCCTACCACCTTCATCATCTGATTAACCTCATCTCCCTTTGTTAAAATATCCCTGGCTTTCCTTACCTTATCCTCACTTAAAGGACTCCTGTAGCGGGACCAGCTTTGGAGGGGATCGACTGACGGATACTTACGGGCATTTGCCCTGTCCCGGGACAACCCGTGAAAAGCTCCCACGACCTTAAGAGTTGACTGGGTAACCGGTTCGTCGAAATTTCCTCCTGCCGGTGAAACTGTACCGCCGATTGTAAGGCTGCCCTTTTCCCCAAAGGGAAGCTGAACCCGGCCTGCTCGCTCATAAAATTCTGCAATTCGTGATTCAAGATAAGCTGGGTAGGCTTCTTCGCCGGGTATCTCTTCCAACCTTCCCGAAATCTCCCTCATAGCCTGAGCCCAACGGGAAGTCGAATCTGCCAAAAGCAAAACATCAAGGCCCATCTGCCGGTAATATTCACCCAAAGTCGCTGCTGTATAGACCGAGGCGTCTCTTGCTGCAACCGGCATAGAGCTTGTATTACAAACTATAACTGTCCTTTCCATAAGAGATCTGCCTGTGCGGGGATCTGTGAGCTTGGGAAATCTCTTTAAGGTCTCAACAACTTCCCCGGCTCTTTCCCCGCAGGCAGCAATGATAACAATATCTACATCGGCATACCGGCTTATCAGCTGCTGAAGAACAGTTTTCCCTGAACCAAAAGGTCCGGGTATACAGTAGGTACCTCCTTTTGCAACCGGAAAAAAGGTATCTAAAATTCTCATTTTGGTAACCAGAGGATCATGAGGAGTAAATTTCTGAGTATAAGCTGATAGTGGTACCTTAACCGGCCAGGTAGCTACCATAGTAACTTCTATACTGTTTCCGGACTCATCCTTCAGGGTTGCTATTTTTTCTTTAACCCGGTAATCTCCCTCTCCGGCCACCTTCTCTACCGTTAATTCTCCTTTTGCAGAAAAGGGGACAAAGATAAAATGTTTAAAGATGCCTTCTTCGACATAACCCAGAGGTTTGCCCGCTGAAACCTTTTCTCCTTCCATCCCCTCGTGGGGCAAAAAATGCCACTTTTTTTCAGAATTCAAAGCCTCAAGTTGTTTCCCCCGGGGTAAAAATACGCCGAATTCCTCGGCTAAATCATATAAAGGGTTCTGGAGTCCATCGTAAACCTGGCCCAGAAGTCCGGGGCCAAGCTCAACTGAAATCATTTCTTTGGAAAACTCTATTTTATCTTCCACCTTTATACCTTTTGTATCTTCGAATACCTGCATGTAAGCAGTATTCCCGGTTATCCGTATAACCTCTGACTTGAGCCGCTGGTCATCTACCAGAACATAGCCGACTTCATTCTGAGCTACGTTTTGCTCAAATTCAACGGTAATCATATTCCCGCGTATTGCTATTATTTTACCGTAGTTTTTCATCCGTGACCTCGGTTAAGGAATTAAATCTTCTGGTTCCTCTTTCTTTATCAAAACTTAATACCTTTTTTAAAATCTGTAATTTTAAAAAATAGGCTATGACTGCCTCCAGATTAAATACAAAACCTTCGGAAAGTTCTTCGATTTGCTGCCAGCGGTATAAAAACAGCTTCCTTTCTACCTCCAGAGGGTTACCCTCAAGTAAGCTTCTGGTTAAAATTCCTTTGGGCCTGTATTCTTTATTTTTCATCCTGCTTTCCCGGTAGGTAGCTATTTCCTTACGCAGGTTCAATTCAAAATTTTTATACTTCTTTAAAAGATAAGTTCTTCCTTCCGTTTCCAGATTATCTGTATCAGCTTCTTTTAGCTTGCCTAAATCTTTGTCACTCAGCCATTTTTCCGCTTCTCTTAAGAATGCTTTTTGGTCCATATAAGTTTCTTCTGAAAATTTCAAAAAAGGAAGCTGGGAAATAAGGTAATAATACTTATCCATTTTATTTATCCGAAATTAAAGAAGACAGTGCGGGGTTTAGAAAAACCGATAAAGCCTCGGTAATGCCTTCCTCGGAAAAATCATAGTAGGTATCTTCCCCTTTTATCCCTATTAAGAATCCCTTCTCGATAGATTTTGAGGTTTTTATCTCTATTGTGTTTTGGGCCTTCTCCCTGAATTTTGAAAATAAAAGTTTCTCCAATCTTTCCTTGTCTCCGGAGCTTACTAAAACCTCTATTCCTTTCTCCTTATCTTTACTCCATTGTCCGATTACATTCGCCAGTATTGCCGATAAAGTTTCGGAATCAAGGGCTTCTTTCAGCTCCTGTTTTAAAATCGCATCAAACATCTGAGTAAGTTTTTCTCTCACCGAAAGTATCAGATTACGAGCAGCCTGTTGTACAGAGCTTTGGGCATT
>WJKZ01000098.1 GCA_014728785.1 Candidatus Omnitrophota bacterium | reverse complement strand
CTATAACCCTGCGCAGGGTAAAAAAACACTTATTGACCCTGTACAGTTACACCGGCTGCTCGGGGTTATTCTCTTTTCAATATTTTTGATAATTTTAGACGGGGTGATCCAATATATTAGCGGTAAAGATTTCTTAAGAGGGTTTCCCATGAGAGGGGACCGCCTTCAGGCAAGTTTTGATAATCCTAACGATTTTGCCGGCTGGATTATAACTTTATTTCCGTTTTTGGCGGTATCTTTCTTTTATTTTAAAAATAAATTGAAATCTTTTCTCAGCAGGGTCTTTTTCGTTCTTTATCCTTTATTGTTAATAGGGGCAATTTTTGTGATAGGTATGACTTTCAGCAGAGGGGCCTGGTTTGGATACGGTATAAGTATGGTTTTTCTATCGGCAATAATTTTAAGGAGTAAGTATTCAGGGGTAAGTGGCAGGAGGAGAAAAGAAAAGGGGTTGTTAATTCTTGCAATAAGTTGTATCATTGTGCCTTTGGCTGCGGGTCTCACTCTTATAGAGCCGATAGCCGAAAGAATTGAGACCCTAGAAGAAGGACTTGAAGAAGCTGGCCACAGAAGGACAAACTGGCAGGAGGCAGCAGCAATAGTAGAGGATTTCCCTATTTTAGGTACTGGCCCTAATACTTACACTTTAGTAGGGCCTAATTATTCCTTAAGAGAAGGCGGAGGGATTTATCCCCATAATTGCTATCTTCAGATAGCAGCCGAAACAGGTATTTTAGGCTTGGCGGCATTTTTATGGGTAATATTAAGGTTTTTTAGGCTCAGCATAAGAAAGATTAAAAAAGAGGGAGGCGTCCTTCTTTTAGGTATTAATGCAGGCCTGTTGGCTTATCTTGTCCAGAGTTTTTTTGATACAAACCTTTTTAGCTTGAAACTGGCAGTCTTATTTTGGTTTATGCTGGGATTGGGGACTTCTTTGTTCTATTATGAAGATAGATGATAGAGGATAGAGAAGAGACGAAGGACGATGGATGATGGACGATGGACGAAGAGAATAGAATTAAGGATTTAGGTTATAATGCATCAATCCTTTTACCACTAACTAATTAAATAGTTACGGTTGACAACAGATTTTATTATGGTAAATTATTACCATAACTATGGTAATAAAATGATATCTTTACGTTCCAAAGTAACTATAAAGATATTGGATTACTATTTTCTTAATCCGGATGCCCAAGTTTATATTAATGAGCTGGCCAGGATTTTAGAGCTTGATCCTAAAAATACCGAGATTAAGCTTAAAGAATTGGAAAGAGAAGGGCTTTTAAAAAGCGAATTTCGAGGCAAACAAAGGTATTTTTTTCTCGCCAAGGAAAATCCGGTCTTAGAACACTACCGCCAGATTTTTTTAAAGACCTACGGCATAGAAAAAAGATTAAAAGATATATTGGGGAATATTGAGGGGGTTAAGGAAGCATATTTGTTTGGCTCATACGCAAACAATAAGATGGATTCTTCCAGCGATATCGATATTTTAGCGGTGGGTTCGCATTCGGCATTAGAATTGCAGAAAGGTATTGTTAAATTACAAAAAGATACAGGGAGAGAATTCAATGTGGTAAATCTAAACCGGAAAGAATTTGAAAAAAATAGAAAGAAAGAGGGCCATTTTTTAAATAATATTTTTAAAGTTAAAACTATAAAAATTATATGATTAATTTTGAAAACCGGTATTTTCAAAAAGTACCTTTCAGTGATGAGCAAGCTAAACAATTTCTGAGGCCTGCTTCGCATGACTTTAAAATAGCTCAGGATTCCGACATTCCCGATGTTATTTTTAAATTTAGCTATGATTCTCTCATTAAGATAGGAATCGCCTTGATTGCTAAAAATGGCTATAAAGTAAGAAGTGTTGCCGGCCATCACGTTAAAATTTTAGAAAAATTGGGCCAGTTGCTGCAATATGAAGATGTAGTTATTCTTGGCAATAAAATGAGGCAGGAACGGAATGCTAATTTATATAAGGGACAGTTTTTTGTCGGAGAAAAGGCGAGTTCTGAATATCTAAGTTTTGTGGGAAAGGTATTTAAGAAAACTAAAGAAAAAGGTTTTATATAAAAGGTTATTATCTGTTTTTTCGGAATCAGAGGAGTTTTACCCGTTTATGGCTTTAGAGGATAGAGAGGAGAAGGGCGAAGCCCTGCCTGTCCTGAGCTAAGTCGAAGAAAGCGACCAGGGGGATTCAAAGGGAAGATGGAAGTTTATATTAAGGTACATAAAGTTCGAATAAAGATAACCACAAATTATGAGCCTTATTTCCGTTATCTCAGGCTCCATTTCAACAAAGTAATCTTGCCCGGCGGAAATTCCGATTTCGATATCTCAATTTGTGCGGATTGGGTAACGCAGCCTCTAAAGCTAGCAAGCAGCGCTGAGGTTGATAGAATTGCCGCTAATACACTGATGGGTAAGGGAAAAGTTGCAACTATTCGTAAAATAAAAAAGAGAAAGAAGGTTAAGATGGAGTTTGAGCTCCAGGATAAAAAGTTATTTCTTCGGGCAGAGTCAAGATTTAAAGCTTTTAAAGATACCCTGCGTTATAAGATATTTAACCAGCCTCAGGAATCCTATTTTTTTGAATTAACTTATGCCTTAGTTTATTATCCGCTCTTCTGGTACGCGCAATATTTTTTAAATGCTCACCCCTTGCACGCCTCAAGCATAAAATTAAAAGACAAGGCGGTTGTTTTATATGGAATGGAGGGGGTGGGAAAGACTACCTTTTCACTCTTACTTTCTAATAAAATTAAGGGGACTTTTATGTGTGATAATATAATCTTCTTTGACAGGGAAAAAGTTTATCCCTGCTACGAACCGCTCAGGCTGCACAGAGACGGGAATACTTATCTATGGGAGAAAAAATTTAGGAGGATAAATAAATTCAGGACTATTAAGGATTTTTACGAGCCTGTGTTTGATATTGAAGCCGAAGGCATTAATCCGGCAGCACTTATTTTTTTACGT
>WJKZ01000097.1 GCA_014728785.1 Candidatus Omnitrophota bacterium | reverse complement strand
GCGATAACCTGTTCTTGGGTCATGACAGCACCTCCTTTTGGTTGTCGTTGGTATTTTGTCAAACACCATTTTACGGCAACTGAGGGCTGTTTGTGACCCTTTTTTCAAAGAACTGTCAACACATCTCTTGGATTATACAGCCCCAGGCTATGAGCAATGAGCCATCAACTATGAGCTATGAGCCATCCAGCTATGAGCTATCATCGTCTCTCGTTTCTCATCTGACATCTGCCTTCTGTGGACTGTTAATCATGAGCCGTTAATTCTATCCCTTGACATCCAATGATTTTTATTATATACTTTCAATGGTAAATAGTTAATCATATTAAATATTAACTACTTTAATTATGTCTACAAAGAAAACGATTTCCAAATTCTCTCAGGAGTTAGTCAATACTTTTTCCACTATAGTCCGTCTATCGGGAAAAATATTAGGCAAGGACAGCGATGCTTTAACCAAAGGAAATATTACTATGCCCCAATTCATAGCTTTGGACATATTGCAATCCAAAGGCCCCTTGAAAATGAAGGATATAGCATCCGAGCTTCATACAAGCCTCCCTGCAGTTACAGGCATCATTAACCGTCTTGTAAATTTAAAATTGGTCAAAAGAAGTTATGATACCCATGACCGGCGCATTATATATATCAACATAACACCTAAGGGAAAATCAACAGTTTCAGCTATTCGCGCCACCCGTAAAAAAATTATCGAAAATGTCTTTTCCGGCTTAAGTGGAAAAGAAAGAGAAGCTTATCTTAATATACTGCGTAAGGTGAGGAAAAATTTAGAGGAAAGAATTGAGAAAACTTAAGTGGAGCGTATTTTTTGTCCTTATAACATTAGGATTAGAAACAGGGAGCCACAAAAGCTTTTTGTTTCTAAAACAGGCCTATTGCGAAAATTTAAAAAATCCCCCGCTGTTATTTGCTGAAGGGTCTTCTGCTGAGGAAGAAGAGAAGCCTTTGGTGCTTTCACTTGATACGGTAACGGATATCGCCCTCACTAATTCTCTGGATATACAGATTGCCAAATATGATGCTTTTATCGAAGAGACAAGCCTGGGTCTGGCTCAATCAATTTTTGATACTTTTTTCCAGTTTGAGGCCGCATACGATTCGGATAAAAAGATGAGTGCCAGCACCCTTATGGGAGAAGCACAGGAGCAAAAGAGTTTTTCCCTCGGTGTTTCTAAAAAAATCCCCTCCGGCACAACGGTTTCTCTGAATTTCAGCGATATAAAGTACAGGACGGATTCTTTATTTAACACCGTCAATCCTTACCATGAATCTTTAGCTGAAATTTCCGTCAAACAGGAACTGGGCAGGAATTTTTTCGGCTTAAAAGACAGGTCGCAGATTAAAATAACCAAAATAGATATAGAGAATTCCCGCTTTACTTCTCTGGATGATATCGAGAAATCTTTGGCAGAGGTGCAGAAATCTTACTGGAATATAGTGCTTAAAACCGAGGAGTTAGAAATCGCCAGTGATATGCTTTCTGAAGCAGAAAGGCTTTACCGGATATATAAAGATAAATACTCCCTGGGTCTTGCCGAGGAGAGTGAGCTTATGGCAATGGAAGCTCTTGTTTTAACTCGAGAGAGTGAATTGGCCTCGGCCCGCCTTGCTTTGGAAAGCGCCTGTAACGACCTTTTGTTTTTATTAAACAGGGGAGATTTCAACCGGATAATAAAAGCTAAAGACAAAATGGCCGTTGAGACGGAAAAAACAATTCTTGAGGAATCCCTTAAAGAGGCGATAAATAACAGGCGGGATTACAAGCGTATTAAAAATAAGATAGAGAAGAACAGAATCGAGTTGGTGGTAAAGAAGAACGCTTTATGGCCCAGCATAGATTTAAAAGCTTCATTTATCCGCAATAACATAAAACCGGCCAGGGGAGATGCCTGGCAGGATATAAGAGAGGAAAGTAACAATGAAGTGGCCGTAACTTTTAGTGTAAATTTGCCCTGGGAAAACAGGCAGGCTGAATCCGAGCTTAAAAAGGCAGAGCTTACCAAGGGCAAGCTGTTGATTGATTTGAAAAGAGTCGAGAGGCTTATCTTAAGAGAAATCAACAATAAGGTAAAAAAGGTTAACGTTGCATTGAGTCAACTTAAGCTGCTGGAGAAAACAGTTGAGCTCCATGAAAAAAAACTGGATGAGGAGATTGAAAGGATTAATTACGGCCGCTCTAATTCCGACACCCTCATACAATATGAAGAAGACCTTATAAAGAGCAGGCTTGCTTTAGCTCATAAGAGATACGAATACCTGATTAGTGTTATTGATTTAGAGCTGGCCAAAAATTCTTTACTGGATAGATACTGGCAGGAACTTTTGTAAGATAATTAGAAGATGAAGATATCCGAATTCTCCGTAAAACACTCTTTATTAATTAACCTTATTTCGGTTTTTGTTATTCTGGCCGGTCTCTATACTCTTTATGTATATAAAATCCGCAGAGAAGCCTTTCCCGAAGTCTCCTTCGACATGGTCGTTGTAACTACCGTTTATCCTGGAGCTCCGCCTGAAGAATTGGAAAAGCTCGTTACCGTACCCATAGAGAAGGAATTGAAAGGCGTAGACGGGATAGAAGAGATGATTTCATCGTCCATCGAGAATACCTCAAGCATCCTGGTTAAAATCAGCCAGGATGTGAGCGACAAAGATAAGGTTGTAAATGATATAAAAGATGCGGTAGACAGGGTAGGAGACCTGCCTTCTGCGGTAGAGGGTGACCCTGTGGTTAGAGAGATTACCTCCGGCGAAATTCCTGTTGTTCAGGTAGCTTTAAGCGGTGACCTGCCGGAAACAGAATTGCAAGAGCATGCCGAGAATCTGGAAGATATTTTTCTTGATATTCCGGGAGTGTCTTCGGTGTCACGCCAGGGCTGGCGTGACAGAGAAGTCTGGATTGAAGTCGAACCTGAAAAATTGGAGAATCTCCATTTAAGCCTGGAAGAAATCATGCAGGCTTTGGCGCGTAAGAATATAAGTATTCCGGGTGGAAAATTGCGGGGCCCCGAAGAGTTCAGCATACGTACCACCGGGGAGTTTCACCAAAAGCAGGAGATAGAAAATGTAATAATAAGAGCGAATGATTTAGGTAATTGGTTAAGGATAAAAGAAGTAGCTTCCGTTAACTTTGCCTTTGAGGATGAAGATGTAATAAATAAAAGTTACGGTAGCCGTTCCATAAATCTTACCGTTATAAAAAGAAGCAGCGGGGATGCAGTAAAAATAGTAGAAAAAGTAAAAAAGGATACAGAGGATTATCTTTCACGCCTCAACGACCCTCCTAAAGTTTCTTTTATAAACGATATCTCTTATTACATACAGAGGAGGCTCGGAGTCTTAAAGAATAACGGCATGGTAGGTATCTTTCTGGTTTGCTGTGTCCTTATGATATTTCTTAACTACCGCGTGGCATTGCTTACTGCCCTGGGTCTTCCTATTGCTTTTTTTGCCACTGTTTCTCTAATGGCCGCTCTTGGTTTAAGCGTTAATTTGATAACCATGTTCGGGCTCATCATAGTTCTGGGTATGCTTGTCGATGACGGAATAATAATAGCGGAGAATTGTTCCCGCTATCTTGAAAAAGGCTTAGGTCCCCGCCAGGCTGCCGTTGCAGGGACTGAAGAAGTCGTAAAACCCGTAACTGTTACCATAATCACAACCATTGCTGCTTTTTCTCCTCTTATGTTTATGGAGGGCATGCTGGGTAAATTTATCTGGGGAATACCGCTTGTGGTAATAGTAGCTTTATCCTGCTCTCTATTTGAGGCCTTTATAATACTGCCTTCTCATTTTGCTGATTTTGTCAAGAAAAGAGGCGAGATGGAAAGAAAAAAGAATCCCTGGTTTAACAAGGTCCTCGAAACCTATACCCGTATAGTTAACTGGGCTCTTAATAGAAGGTATAAGTTTTTATTCGGTTTAGTTATAGTATTTATTCTGACGATATTTTTGGCGAAAAGCATGCCCTTTATACTTTTTTCCTCTGAGGAGGGGATAGAACAGTTTTATATAAGGGCTGAAGCTCCCGTGGGCACTAATCTTTATACTACCAATAAATTGATTTCACAGATTGAAGAGAAAGTATCTCAAATGTCCCCCGAACATCTTGATGCTTATACCACCCATGTGGGAACGATTGGCGAGACCTGGATGTTTGACCAGTACGGTAAATCGGGGAGCCACGTGGCCCAGGTTACGGTTTACCTTACACCCTTCAATCAGAGGGATGAGACGGTTAATGACATAATAGATAAATTGCGGAAGGAAGTCGAGGACGTGGAGGGTTTTGAAAAAATATATTTTGAGAAAGAACAAGGCGGTCCTCCGGTGGGAAAACCGGTAGCCGTTCAAATCCGGGGTGAAGATTATGATATTCTCCAGAGACTGGCAGATAAAATAAAAAATATTCTGGAAAATATTAAAGGGGTAACCGATATCGTTTCCAATTATGAAGTTGGCAGAGGAGAAATCAGAGTAGTGGTAGATGAAGACAAAGCCACGAAAGCGGGCCTCAGCGTGCGAGAAATTGCTACCTCGATACGTAATGCTTTTAGAGGCGGAGTTGCTACTTCGATTAAGCCGGTTAAGGCGGAAGAGGAAATCGATGTTTTAGTACGTTTTCCTCCCTCTTACAGGAATGATCGCCGTGCCTTTGACAAAATAGTGATACCCAACAGCCGGGGCGATTTAATTCCTTTACGTAAAGTAGCATCGCTTCAGGATAAAGTTTCTATGTCCAGGATACAGCATTTGGACGGGAAAAGGGTCATAACGGTTCGCTCGGAAGTAGATAATGAGTATGTGACGTCAGCCGAAGCCAACCGCATTATACAGGGAAAGATGTCGCCGGTTTTAGCTGATTATCCCTCTTATGAAATAGAGTATGGGGGTGAACAGGAAGAAAATGTGAAATCTGCCAGGAGCCTTATGAGTGCCTTTATTCTGGCTTTTTTTCTTATATTTCTGATTCTTGCGGCTAATTTTAATTCTTTAGTCCAGCCGGCTGTGGTGATGATGGCGATACCTTTCGGCCTTATTGGGG
>WJKZ01000096.1 GCA_014728785.1 Candidatus Omnitrophota bacterium | reverse complement strand
TTTTTGTCTCTGAGTTTTCCGAGGAATTCAATAAGACGTTCAGCGACAGGCAACTGGTAGATGAATGGAGCAAAATTTTTGCTCTGCGCAACAAGGTTCTTAAAAAGCTTGAGGAGGAAAGAGAAAAAGGCGGTATAGGCAGCTCTCTTGAGACCGAGGTCCGTTTGAAACTCAAGGGCGGGGATTTTGAATCCTTAAGGGGGCGTGAGGAGATACTTAAGGAGATATTTATTACCTCGGCGGTCTCCATAGAAGAAGGTGATTTTGAAATTATAATCGGAAAGGCCAAAGGAAGTAAATGTATGCGCTGCTGGAATTGGTCTGAAACTGTCGGTATGGATAAAAACAATCCTCAAATATGCAGTAAATGTTCGGCAGCCCTAAAGGAGGGAAGCAATGAAGCGTAGATTTCTGAAAAAGGATTTAGAGTTTTATAAGGAAAAGTTGCTCAACCTGAAGGATGATATCTTAAAACAGATGCGTGATGTAATGGAAGATACTTTGATGAAATCACAAAAAGATACAGCCGGCTACACTATGCAAATAGCCGATGTTGCTACTGATTCCTACGATAGAGATTTTAATTTAAGCCTGGTTTCCAGTGAACGTGATATAGTTTTAAGCATAGACGAAGCTCTTAAAAAAATCGAAGATAAAAGTTACGGTGTCTGCAACATGTGCCAGAAGCCCATAAGTAAAACCCGGCTCAAGGCCATTCCTTATGCACGGTATTGTAAGAAATGTAAAGAGAAACTTGAGAAAGAAGAAAATAAATAATTTATGCATATTCCTGAGCATAGCTTCTCTGGTTTTTCTTTTAGACCATGTCATTAAAAATTATCTGCGTACCCACCTGTCTTTTGAATCTATACCGGTAATTAAGAACATTTTCCATATAACTGTAGTATTTAACACAGGGGCCGCCTTCGGTCTCTTCCAGGGTAAGACCGATTTTTTAATAATTACAGGTAGCGTATTTGTCGTTATCTTTTTCTTTTTGGTGAGAAGAGAAAGAAAAAAATCCTTATTATTCTGGATTTCCTGCGGCCTGATAGCGGGTGGGGCATTATCCAATATGGCAGACAGGATTTTTTTAGGGTTTGTAGTGGATTATCTTGATTTTCGTATCTGGCCGGTATTTAATCTTTCCGACACCGCTATAACTACAGGTGTCTTACTTTTAGGCTGGCGTTCTTTCTTGAACAAAAACGATAAGAGAGATAAAAATCCGGCAGAAAAATAGCTTAAAAATTATTTTATGGAAAAAAGAGGCGTCTTTGTCGTTACTCCTGAGTGGGCAGGGGAGAGGTTAGATAAATTTCTTGTAAGCAGTTTGAAAGAATACTCCCGGAACAAAATAAGCCGCTTTTTAAAGGACGGCAAGGTGAAGATTAACGGAGTCAAAAAAAAGCCCGGTTTTAAAATAAGCGAAGGAGATAAGATTGAGATTATATTTGAGGTACCGGAGATAATTTTACAACCTTATGATTTCAATGTTAAAATTATTTATGAAGACCGGGATGTGCTGGTGGTGGATAAGCCCGGAGGTCTGACCGTCCATCCCCCTAATGCTGGTTTTCACCGGAGTCTGGTTAACGCTTTAATAGCCCGGGGTAAACAGCTCTCCGGTGTCGATTCTTTAAGGCCGGGAATAGTCCACCGTCTGGATAAAGAAACCAGCGGGGTAATGGTACTGGCAAAAAATATTTTAAGCTATGAGGCTCTGGTCGAGAGTTTCAAAAAGCGAGAGGTAGAAAAGGTGTATAAAGCCTTAGTCTGGGGAGAAATCAAAAAAGATAAATTCAGTGTAAATCTTCCTCTGGCCAGAGACAGCCGTAACCGCATGAAGATGAAGGTGAGTTTTTTAAGAGCCAAAAACGCCTTGACCGATATAACGGTAGAGAAACGGTTAAGGGGAGCAACATTTCTGGGAATCGAACTCTTAACCGGCAGAATGCATCAAATCCGGGTTCATCTTAAGTTTCTGGGATATCCCGTAGTGGGTGACAAAAAATACGGAATAAAGGATAATTACAAAGAGATGTTTTTGCATTCTTTTCGGATTGCCTTCAAGCATCCCCGGACAGATAAAAGGTTAGAATTTACGGCATCTCTGCCGGAGAGGTTCCGGAAGTTTATGGAGAATTATAAAAATTAATAATATGTATAAAATAAGGTATTTAAAAAATCTCCATAGAGAAATCAGAATCCCGCCGGATAAGTCCATATCTCACCGTATTCTTATGATTTCTTCTCTTTGTCAGGGGGGAGTTTCTGCCGGCCCTGTACTTTTAAGCGAGGATGTTATGGCGACTGCAGATTGTTTGAGAAAAACAGGAGTTGATATTAAGTTTAAAAAAGACGGGTTTGTATCAATAAAAGGTAAAGGTATGTATTTGCCGAGAAAAAGAAGAGTAATACTTCCGGCCCGGGAATCCGGTACTACAATGAGAATTTTAAGCGGTCTTCTCAGCGCTCAGAAGTTTCCTTCGCAGTTATGGGGTGCGCATTCTCTTTCCCGGAGGCCTATGGGCAGGGTAGTTTATCCCCTAAGG
>WJKZ01000095.1 GCA_014728785.1 Candidatus Omnitrophota bacterium | reverse complement strand
GATTACCGGTTTCTTTGTGACAATCTTTACAACACCTTCTGAGGCAAAACTCTTAAAAGTATGTTTGACTATCCTGTCTTCCAGAGAATGAAAAGATATAACCCCCATTCTTCCTTCTCGCCTAAGAAAGGAAACGGCTTTCATTATGCCTGTCTCAAGCGACTCCAGCTCCCGGTTGACTACTATACGTAAAGCCTGGAAAATCCTGGTAGCAGGATGAATGCGTCCGTATTTACTTTTTGCCGGGACGCTCGCCAGAACTATCTGGACCAAACGGGAGGTAGTACCGACGGGTTCTTTCTTCCTCTCCTCAACCAGCCTGCGGGCTATCCGGTGAGAATATCTTTCTTCTCCGAATTTTTTAAAAATATTGCAAAGTTCTCTTTCACTCAGATTATTGACCAAGTCATAAGCCGAGAGAAAGGAATCTCTATTCATCCTCATATCCAGCGGCCCGTCTTTCAGGATAGCAAACCCTCTGTCAGGCCTGTTAAGCTGGTAACTGGAAATACCTAAATCGAATAAAAACGAATCTACGCCCCGTATCCCTAATTCATCCAGAACCTTATCCAGGTTATTGTAATCCTCTTTTTTCAGCACAAATCTGCCCTCGAACCTCTTCAAGTTTTCAGCAGCTATTTCCAGAGAAGAACTATCCTTATCTATGCCTATGAGAAAACCATCCCGAGGCATACTCTCCAATAGCTTAAAAGCGTGCGAGGCAACGCCCACAGTACAATCCACCATTATTTTTTTATTACCCGGTTTCAGCCCTTCTAAAACCTCCCTGTAGAGCGCCGGGTAATGATAGCTGCTTTTCATCTCATCTACGATTATTGGCGAAGTGATCATTTTTTTTATCTACACCACCTTAGAATCAAGCTTTTTTTAGCTTATGAAAACAATTCCTTTGATAATTGCCCCTGCCTATCCTGAAACCTGAAAGACACGATATTGTTGAGCCTACCAGCTCCTTTTTTGCGCTTTCCGGGAACTCCCTGTCTCTTTTACTCTTACCCTTTTCCCCGGCTTGCTCCATTAGCCCCTCCCTATCTTAATAAAGCCCCTGCGTCAACACTAAATATCGAACAGGTTTTCAGCAATATCCTCGAACCGTTTTTTATTATTCTGGTAGAATTTATCCCAAACTCCTCTATCCCAAACCTCAATCCTGTCAGATACCCCTGTAATTATTATCTCCTTTTTTATATTAGCGAAATCTTTCAAATAATCCGGTATTGTAACTCTGCCTTGAGAATCGATGTTTATCTCCGAGGCTCCGCTAAAATACAGACGGTTAAAAGCTCTGGATTGTTCGCGGGTAAAGGAAAGAGATTTCAACTTTTCCTCCAATTTACTCCACACATCACTGGAAAACAGAAAAAGGCATCCGTCTAAACCACGGGTAATATAGAACTTTTTTGTCTTAAAAGATCTTATTTTTTCTCTGAACTTAGACGGCAGGATAAATCTATTTTTATCGTCTAAAGTATGTGAGTATTCACCATACCACATTCCACTTTACTCCAATTTACTCCACAATATAAATATAGGCCTATACCTACTCTTTGTCAAGGATTTATCGCAAATAAAATCTTACGGCACAATAACTTGTGTAGGTTGTTAGGGGAGGGTACTATATTTAGATGCGATATATTTCACATCTTTTCGGATGACAGACTGAAGAATCTGGGGAGAGCGAAACTTTTTTTCGGCTCTTATCCTTTCTAAAAAAAATAATCTCAAACCCGCCTCGGGCGCTTTGTCTGAATTTATAATATGCACTTCAATCAGCGGTTTTTTCTTTCCCTTTAAGGTAGGGCCAAATCCTATATTAACTGCGCAGAGATACCTCTCTTTTTTCATATTCAAATATCCTGCATATACTCCGAACTTGGGCAGGAGGCGGTCCGGAGGAATCAAATTAACGGTGGGAAAACCAAGCTTTCTGCCTTCGCCTCTTCCTTTAACTACTCTTGCCTCCAGGGAATAATGCCTTTCTAAAAGGGAATTGGCCTCAACAATTGCTCCTCTTTCAATTAAATTACGTATGAGAGAACTGCTTACTATTTT
>WJKZ01000094.1 GCA_014728785.1 Candidatus Omnitrophota bacterium | reverse complement strand
TTTCAAGCCGGGAAAGAATCAGGGCGGATGTTGCGCCGGGAATACCTTTATTTAACACCTCAAAGTTGATACTCCCGCTATTGGCGTTCAGAATATTTTCAAGTTGGCGCGGATAAGAAAAATCTCCGCCGTTGGCGGTAGTAGAGCCCCCCAAACATATTATCCTGTAAGGCTTCTCAAGAGAAAAAGAAGGAGCGTTTCTCCTCTCTTGTGAAAGGAAAAACAGATGTTCACCGAAGCGTAAAACCCCCTCCAGCAACAATAAGGCTAAAAAAACCCCCAGTATAACCAAAGGTAATCTATGAAAAATTTTTTTTGATAGGCTAACTATTTTTATCATATGTATTCTAACTAAAAACGGTTTAAAGTTTTAACTGGAATCCTCTTAAAAGCCGCTCGAGTCGCCTATTGTGCGGCCGTTTACCGACTATGCATGGCAAAATCCATGTTGCCTTTGTGTCTCAGGAAAAACATTCAATATCCGGGAATAAATATTTAAAAGATATGAGAGGTAACCCTAAAAACAAATCTTAACTTATTTTTGGCTTTTTTTACAGCCTTGCTCAACAGAACTTTTATTAAACCGGCCTCTTTGCTTTAAACCGCAACGGCTCGCTTAATGTCTGCCTTTTTCTGTATCCGCAAATATATTAATTTTATCTCCCGATTGTAGTTGCTTAATTCTTATTGCCGGCTTTTGCTTCCTCTTTGTTCTCAAGAACATACCATTTACCCTGTACCCAATATTCAACCTTACCGGTTATTTTATTAGCTCTGTAAGGCAATTCAAAACCATGCTGGTATTTGGGATAGAAAATATAAAACAATACTCCTGCCGTCACCATTATAATTATAATCTGAAGGACTGCTACCCAGCTAATAGATAATTCCTTAACCTGAACCACCTTTCACCTCCTTCTGCTTTTTAGTTTTCAACTTACACCTTTAGACCTCTTTTGGAGCACACAACTAATAATACTACTTGTTTTAGAATTTGCAACAGGTTTTCGCATATCAGAAAACCCCTGTATCCGAAAAAAATCCTATTTACAATACTCTGTAAGCTTTAAACTTATGGAAAAAGAACCAATATTTGTGTTATAATCACTATACACACAAGACCTTTAGGTGAAGATATAATGCGTAAAGGTTTTACCCTGATAGAACTGATTGTCGTCGTGGTTATAGTAGGTATTCTGGCTACCCTGGCGCTGCCTATCTACATCAAGTCTGTGAAAAGGGCAAAAGAAGGTAAAGCAAAACATCATTTAGGACTCATTACCCAGGCAGAAGATTTGTACCGGAATGTCTATGATACTTATCTGGTAATAGGCGATGCTCCCAGTATCAACGCTTTAAACGACTATATAGACTTAGGGGGCATAGACCTGGATACAGATTGGGACTACTATACAGATAACGTAACCGCAACTACATGTACTGTCCATGCCGTCAGAACCAGCGACTTAAATAAAGACGAAGAAATAACTATCGACCAAAACAAACAATGGGATGACAGCAGATAGTCCCCTTAAACCTCCTGATACCTTACCGGTAGAATATGTAGATAATTTAAATTTATTATCAGCGTAAAAATTTGCTCAACTTAAACCACCAGCGGCTGGGGTCAGCTCCTCTGGCAGCCTTCCATACTCGACGGGCAGAAGGGGTTTTTAAAAAGGCGGGTGCTTTTTTCATAAACTCATCCGCATGAAGCCACCCCTCTTCTCTGTATTCCTTTGCCTGTATAAGGCATTCGAGAATATCGGCATCACGGGCAATTAAGCTTTCTATGCTGGTCTGGGCAATATACTCTTTGCGTAAGTCATTTAATTCCTTCTTTAAGCCTGACGGCAACTTCTTAACCTGCTCCTTAAAGGCCTTCAGAGATACCTCGGGTTCGTCTATGTAATTTTGAGCCATCTTGTGCAAATCGCTTATCCTGGCTTCATGGATATCGTTAAACAACCCCATCAACACCACCTTATTTGCATCCGCTTTTTCTGTTTTAGCAAGGATATAACCGATAACGGCACAACGAAAGCTGTGGTCGGCTACCGATTCGCAGGGTTCTATACCCAAAACACTCCAGCCGCTGCGCCGGCAGCGCTTTAACAGGCCGGCCTCAAAGATAAAATCCAAGATGCACTCTAAATCTTCTTTTTTCTTTTTCATCTACAAATATTATATGTTGAATTGAGATTTACCAATATCACTCTATATCTTCAAATTCAGCGTCTACGATATTCTCCTTTTTTTTGTCATCACCTCTTTCCTGTTTCCCCCGTCTTTTCTCTTTAGTATGGAAAGAGCCCGGCTTTCTGCGGAAAAAACTCAAAATAAACCTGTAAATAACATAAAAGATAAAATAGAAAAGTAAAAATCTGAATAACAAGCTTAAAAATTTCATAAAATATAAACCTAACAAATATATTTATAGGGGACGGTTTTCGGGAATAAGTATCGTTAAAAACGGATAAAAATCCGTCCGAAGTTCTTGCTGTCTTTATCGATTTTTTTATATAACTTTTTTATTTCTTTACGGTCCAAAAACTTCAACACCCTTTTTTTCAATTGCCCGCTCCCCTCACCGGGAATAATCTCAACCAGCGATATCCTTTTCTCAAATGCCTCATTTATTACCCGGTTTAACTCCTTCTCTATTAAATCTCCTTTGTTATATATGTCGTGTAAATCAAGCTTAATTTTGGCCATATCTATACCCGCAGGTATCTGCGCGATAAAGCAATAACGAAAAGCGGCATTATGAATATCCCCGAAAAAGATTCCAGTAAAGCAACCACCCGACTGAAACCTAAAGGCACTATATCCCCGTAACCTACGGTACTGAAGGTAATCATACTGAAATAAAGGGCTTCCCAGAATACTGGTTTAAAAATGGTCTCGGAATACAGATAACCGCGGCTGTAAAAAAAGGCCGACAGCAATATTACTGCAATGGCGGTAAAAAAAGTACGCAGGGGCCTCTCTCCGTGCCCCCAGATAAGAAAAGAAAAAGTCAACAATAACCAAAGAAAAAAACTTTTAAATGTCAGGGTAAAGGCATTTTCTTTCCGTTTCTGAGTAATAGAAAGTATACGGGTAGGTTTCAGGAAATTTTGCTTGAAAAAACTTCTGTGAGACTCTTTTGCGTTATAAAAGCAATCAGAAAAGTTAAAAAACTCTCCGTCCCTTTCGTGGTTTATCGCGGCATACTTATAAAGTAATGCGGCATATCCGAAATCCCCGTATTTTTTAGCCTCATTGGCTGCTTTCTCGTAAGTATAAGCAGCGTTATAAAAAGTTGTCTCGCCCGATTTCTTACTCCAGCAACTGGCGGCAGAAGCAAAGCATAAAGCCGCTTCTCGGCAGCCACCCCTGTTGGAATAAATCTCCGCCGCTTCCTTAAACAGCCTGAACGCTTCGTCGTATTTGTTATCCGAAAATAAAACGTAAGCTTCCTTTTCCAGTCTCTCTGCCTTATCTGACAATTTTTTCTCCTTTTTTGCCCGATAAAATGAACGGTCCCGGATATATGCTTGTATAAAAC
>WJKZ01000093.1 GCA_014728785.1 Candidatus Omnitrophota bacterium | reverse complement strand
GGGATTTCTTTTCCCCTAAGGTAAGAGGAGAGGAATCCTGCTATAAATGAATCCCCGCAACCTACCGGGCTTTTTCTTTTTACTCTGGGCGGCGTCCCCATAATCATTCTTTCTCCGTCCCAGACAAGAGCGCCTTTTGAGCCCATACTGATAGTAACGATTTTTATCCCGTTTTGGCGCAGCTTAAGAGCGGCTTTTTTTATGTCGGCGGGCGTTTTAAGTTCTTTACCTGTTATGAATTCGGCCTCTTTTAAATTGGGTTTTATCATGAAAGGTTTATTTTCTATCCCTTTAAGGTAAGGGGTGCCGCTGGTATCGAGAATTGCGGGTATATTTTTTTGTTTAGCCATTTTTATTAAAACCGAATAAAAGTGTTCCGATGCCCCGGGAATACTTCTTCCCGAAAGGACCACAAAGCAGGCTTTCTTAAGCAAATCGGCGAATATTTTCTTGAATTCATCGAGTTCTTTTTTAGTAACAAGCGGTCCTCTCTCCATTACCCGGGTAAGGGTTTTATCGGCAGGGTCTATAATTGTCAGGCTGGTCCGGGTGTTCTCTCTTATCTTAAGAAATTTATTTTTTATTTTTTCTTTTTTAAGCTCGTTAAGTATATAATTACCGTCATGTCCTCCCAGGAGCCCGGTGGCGATATTTTTTATTCCCAACGAGTTCAGAGAACGGGATACATTTATACCTTTACCGCCGGGACTTACCGAAAGTGACCTCTCCCTGAAATCCTTACCTTTGGAAAAATGGGGTATTACAACCGTTTTATCTATGGCCGGATTAAGCGTTACAGTTAATACCAGAGGTTTCATAGATTTTAATTATACCATTAAATTTGCAATTAGCGAATTGACTTTTTGCGGTTAACTCATTATATTTAAGTTAAAGAAAACCAGCAAAAATCATGAAAAAAGAATTTTTTTTCTACACAGCAGTTTTTACCGGCTCTTTTCTTCTTTTTCAGATTCAGCCTATAATATCTAAAATGATTTTGCCTCTTTTTGGAGGCAGCTACCTTGTATGGGCAACCTGTCTTGTATTTTTTCAAGCCTTCCTTCTTCTGGGGTACCTTTATGCTCATTTAGGCCAGAGAATTCTGGGGGTACGCAATTTTGCACTGGTACATGTTTTTTTGCTCTTTTCGGTCTTTTTCTTTTTTTCTCCGCAGATACAGGAAACTTCCCGGAAATTTTTAGACTGGCCGCTTCCCGCAGCGGTATTTGTTATACTTCTCCTGAAAGTGGGCCTGCCTTTTCTATTGCTTTCCGCAGGCAGCCTGATTATACAAAGCTGGTATTATGTAAGTACGACCTCAGATAACAGCCCTTATTTTTTGTACGGGACTTCCAACGCCGGTTCTCTTCTGGCCTTGGCCAGTTATCCTTTCTTAATCGAGCCTCTGCTGAATATCGGCTCTCAGATAGCCGCATGGAGGAGTTTATATCTGAGCTTGATAGTTTTTTATTTTTTTTGCTTCCCTTACCGGCCGGCTAAAGTTTTGTCGTCTAACCTGAGACAGAGAATAATTATTGAGGACCGAAAAAAAATAACTGTCTGGTTTTTCCTCAGTATGGCTCCGGCTTGCCTGCTTACTTCTACTACAAATATAATAACCTTTGACATACCGCCGGTGCCGCTTTTATGGATTATGCCTTTGGGGATTTATATCCTGACTTTTATTTTAACCTTCAGAAAGACGGTAGGTTTAGCCGGAAACGCAGAAATTTTTTTCAGGTGGATTATACCTGTGGGGGCGGTTTTTTACCTGCTCAGCTGCCTGCATTTATCTTTACCTTCCGCTTTATTTATATTTATTGCGTTATCGGTTTTATTTATTGTGGGTTTTGCCTGTCACGGCAAGCTCGTTAGTCTCAAGCCCGAACATGAATCTTCTCTGACCCTCTTTTACGTTATCATAGCTATGGGGGGAATCTGCGGCAGTTTTATAGCAGGCATAATTATGCCTCTTGTAACCGATTCTCTCTTAGAGTATCCTTTCAGCCTTTTTCTTGCCGCAGCGGCTTTTGCTTTGGCAATTCCTCAAAAAGAAGACGTTAAACCTCTATTCCTGCGGCAGGTATTTTTTGTATCTTTAGGGGTTGTGTTTTTTCTTCTATTTCTCCCCGGGGTTTTAAGTATCTTCTTTTCTTTTAAAGAAAGGACGATATTTGTATTTTCGGGAACAGCTCTTTTTATTCTCCTGCGCTGTATCTCAAGGAGTTTCAGATTTTTATCCCTGACTATGCTCTTGATAGTAATTCTTTTTCCCTGGATAGAAGGTATAGTGGGGGCAGGCTCTTCTGTGGAAAAATTCAGAAATTTTTACGGTATATACAGAATTTATGATAAAGAAGGACAGAGGTTTCTTGAGCACGGAAGTGTGATTCACGGGCGCCAATATCTTGATAAAGAGAGGATTTGTGCGCCGGCCGGCTATTATCACAGCAGTACCCCGGCAGGAGAAATATTTACCAGCGAAGATTTTACCTTAAAGGATATAGCCATGATAGGACTGGGGAGCGGGGCATTGCTGGCCCATCTGCATG
>WJKZ01000092.1 GCA_014728785.1 Candidatus Omnitrophota bacterium | reverse complement strand
CTTTCAGAGTTGTGGAAGGAGAAGAGCTCAAGGCCTTGCTTTCTTTAAAGCCTTTCCTGGCGGATGTGGATCTGGATTGTATAAGAAATCGCTTAGATTTAACTTTTATATTACAGCATATCCGGGAAGCTATTCTTATCACTATGTCAACAAGCCCTACTCATTTCTGCGAACATTTTGTTGACCAGGTATCTGCTATTAAAGACGGAATATACTTAATAGAACGATTGTCTTCATTACGGAAGGGGGAAACTCTTACTTCTTACCGTACCTTTACCGGCTGTTCCCGGCTGGTTTCTAAATCCGGAGGGCATAGCGGAGAGCTTTCAAGGAGGTTTTATAGAAAAATCATAGCAGAAGTGCAGACTCTCGCCAGGCATTCAGACCAGGTACCCGCTGCTCTGTGGCTTATGAATGAGGGTATACGGCAGAATAGATATTCGGCGGGAGATATATTTTATCTATGGAATCAATTGCTTGAGTTTGTGCCTTCTAAAGAAGTTTCTCCCGATAATCCCTGTATTGTGATGGCAAAGGAGCTGTTGCGTTTTAGCGGAAGCGGCGTATTTGACGGGCAGGAAACTGTGTTGGAAGAGATGGTGCAGGGATTATATAAGCGTTTGAGATATCAACCTCTTTCTGTACGGCTGCATGTACGTATTATATTGACAGAATTATGGACTCTTCCTCAATTTTCCGGTTTTGCCGATGCGGAAGCAGAACTTTCCGGGATTGTAAGAGAACTTGAGAAGATAGATGAGAAAGGGGTAACATTTTCAAATTTAATAATAGAAACTGCCCGCGCGGCTGTGTTTTTGAAAGACGAGAAATATAAACAGATTATCGAAGAGTTACGCAGGGTAACTTTTCTGATTCCTTCATTTGAGGAGGGTGGAAAGAGGTATTTAAGAACCATAACCCTGCATACACTCGTCCGTTTAGAATCTTCTGAAGAGAAAGAGACAAAGAGACACATTGCTTGCCTGAAACGTCAGGATGCAAGGGGAGGCAGTGTTTCGGTGTTTGAGCGCCTCGAGTATTTGATTTACTGCATTTTCTTTTATAAAGACGGGGAGCAGGAAAATCTGGCTGAGCTGATAGATATTTTGAGTTCGCAGGATAATCCCGTGCGTCAGGATAGATTGGTAAAATTTGCCCTTAGCCGGATAACTCTTCATATGAAAACTTCCTCAACCTTGAAGGATACTTTTCCGCTTTTTGAAGCTATTAGAAAAATAGTGGCAGAATCCAGAGAAAATTTTACTTTCCAGACGGAATTTGAATATGAATGGTTTGAATTTATGGTTAAGATTAAAAGGAGTAATAAGTGGACTTCGGGGGAAGAAAGCCTATCCCTTTGGAATAAGCTGGCTGCGGTTAATCCTGACGGCAGGCGCAAATTTCTTTTACGCCTTCTTGAAGTATTACGTACTTATCCGGATTACTTTGCGGAATTTCCTTATGATTATCTTCCGGTTGTAGCCGAAGACAGAGATGGAAAAGAGCAAACTCTGCCCTATAACCGTAAGGGAGTGCTTGCTTTTCATTTTATACAAGCTGCCTTAAGTATTTCTGTATTCCTGATAATTTCTTCTTCCTTGTTAAGCGTATTTTCTTTACCTCTTTTAATCGCCGGCCTGGTATTGCTGGTAATGGACTTAAGGGAAAGTAACTATCCACTGACGGCATCTTCGGTGTATCGCTCGCTTTTTGCTGTGGAATTTTTCGCCCTGGGTGTATTAGGGGTATTATTTGCTCCGTTTTCGGCCGTCTACTGGATTGTTTTAGCCTGTTTCCTTGTTTTAGCTTTGGGTGTACTTCTCGGAAACCCTTTTTCTCCTTATGTATCAGCGACACTTGGATATTCTCTGGGAATAAAAGTAATATGTTGGGCTGTACTTCTTCTCACCGGCACAACTTCCGGGGCCGTTTTTGTGCTAATTGTAGTAAGCGGGACGGCAGGATTTTTTACAATACGGGATAAAATCCCCCAGCGGGCATTCAGGTTGGTACGAAGAGGTTTTAGCCTAAGTTTGGCTTCCTGTGATGAGTTATCTAATTTGTGGGATACGGTGTTTGTCGTAGGCGAAGACAGAGATTCTCCTGAAATAGACCGTGCCTGGGTAAATGATAAACCTGTGCAGGAGGTTGTAACTGAAGCAGTTCATCCTCAGGTAGAGCTTAGTAGATTATTTTATTCTCAAATCCGGCAAGCCGTTCTTAAGCGCCTGGCCTCTGCAGGTTTATCTGCCCGGCGGCTGGATATATTTGACCTTGATATACTGCATAGAACAGCACTGGGGTGTGTCAAAGAATTAAATATCCCCTTTAACGGCGGTTTTAGCGACCAGATAGTTTCCCAAGCGGTACACCGTCTAAAAAAGAGGTTAGAGGGTACAACTACGCAGACACAACTGCTTTTATCAGACAATGATTTGGTATCCAAAATCATAAATTATATTTTAGAGGACAGACAGCTTCTTCTGAATAGCATTTCCTTGCGTGCTGCGGGAATGCCCCAGATTCCTTTTGTTGATTACCTGGCCCATAACGCCTTGCTGACAGCTCAACCTCATTTGGAAGAGCCCCGAAGGGCTGTCCTCAGAGATAAAATATCTTCTGAAGAATTGCGGATTTATTTATCCTCCCAGCTTGATATTGATGAATCTTTCTGGTTACAACTCCCCGGCCTGCTCACTTCTTTGGGCCGATATAAGGGTGAAGACACCGGCGCTACTCTTTCTTTAGAGGAGATTGACAGCGGTTTCCGCAGGCATTTGGAAGAACACCCCGGCCATCGCGATGTTGCGGCTAATAATTTAAGAGTATTTGCTCATGGCCAGTTTTCTCACAGTCGTCTTTATACCATAGTAGAGCTTGTCCGTAATGCCCTTCATGCTATGCGCTACAATCCAGTCCCTGAACAAAAAGTGGAAGTTACCATAAAGCCGCATTATGCATGTGTGGAGGACCATGGGGGAGGTATAGATTTAGGTGAGCTGGATGAATTAGCAGAGGTGCTTACCGCTAATGATATCGATATTAACTGGTTGAACGCAGACTTGCTTTCTTTCACCTCAACCGGAGGTAAAAAGTTTCTTGAAATTGCTGAGAATTTCGGATTGGGCTTTTTCTCTACATTCAGCCAGCTGTTAGCCGAAGGCGACCGGGTAGTGGCACAAAGTTTTGTGCATCCCGGCCGTAAAGGCTGGCGCTTTGTGGTTGAACGTGTTAATTTCGGCACTGCCGAGAAGCCCGACTGCAGAGATATGATTACACTTGCCCGTATTCCCGCCAAAGGTTGTAGGGGTACACGCATAGAAGTTTTTAGCGAGGTCGACGGTAATGAAATTGAAAAATTAATGAAGGTTAAATTCCGGTATCATCCGCAGGGAGAGATTGTATTAAACGGGGAGGTGTTAAATTCCCGCATGTCAGAAGGATTGATGGAGACTGTGGCTGTGTGCAGGGATCAACGCGAAGTCTCTATGCTTTATTTAAGGTCACCACCTCAGCCATCCGCCGAAATAGAACAAAGACAGATTACCGTTACAATAGACGGTTTGAGCATCCTTTCTTTTAACCTTCCCGGCCGGTACGGCCCCAAAGAAATTGTACTTACTTTACCTTCAAACACTGAAGTAAACTTAGCCCGTCAGCAGTTATCTACTATTGACGAAAGAGTCAGCGGGTACTTAAAGAGTCTGATAGCGGAATTAGAAGCTAAAACTCATGGAGAATTCTGGATAGGGGAACTTTTCCCGGTAGCAAAATATATCGATGAGCTTTTATCTCCTTTACGTACCCATGGGGAAAATACCTTAACCGATGAAATTATTTTTGCCTTAAGCTCATCTTTGAAAGATACCGCTGTTTTGTTACCGAATACTCTGGCTCTTGCTCAATTATCGGTTACCCCCGGAGATGATGCCGGCTCTTTCTTTCTAAAAGATATACAAAGCCCGTCTGAAGTTCAGTTTGTTCATCCTCAGGTATGGAAAAAAATGCCTCTTTCCTACCGGAATCTTCCCTTTGATAATTACAGCTTCTGGCTGCCTTCTCCCTTTGGAGGCACTCATGCCTTGGTTATACCCACTCAGGATTTAGACCAAGAGTATTCTTACAGAGAGTACCGTGCACACGAGCACACAAGGTTTGTTACCCGCTTCAGTAATATAATATTTGTTTCAAACCAGTTCATTGAATCATCCTCCGGGCACCGTGAAGCCATAATACGTTTGTTATTTAAGTTGCATAACGCCAGGGGAATATTTATCCCTGAACGTTTTTCTTCCCTGTTGGGCAGGTGCTTTGGCAGAGTCGAGGATTTCATATCTTCTCTTAAATTACCCTCCTTAGAATTGCCCGGAATTAAAACAAAAAAAGAACATAAAAAATCCGGAGGTGACAATACAGAAACAGGATATTTAAGCCCGTTAGCCAGAGATAAATACGAACACAAGACTACATTCCCTGAATTAATTTTACGTTTTCACGGCAACAATCAGGAGCAACTTAAGTTTACCGCCGGTCAGTTACGGGAGGGGCTGGTTACCAGAGACCCGTTAAGAGAATTTTATCAACAGATTACCTTATCTTTAGAAGAACCGGTAAGCGTCCAGTTGGAAGAACTATCCGATTATTTTTCTTTGCCTCAAAATCTGATTACGCTTTACGGGACAGATGATGAGACCAGTGAATATGTTCTTAGACGCTGGTGCCAGTTCCAGAAAGAGATTATAGAAGATGCTCTTGCTGCTTTTGAAGACGGTTTAATTACCGTTAATGAGGTAAAGGATTTCATATCTTATTTCCTGGATTTTGGAGATACTCTTTCTTTCCAGCATAAAATTAAAGAATTATTCAAGCACACCCGGAGAGTGCCGCAAGGCAGAGCCCTGCACATTGTACTCTGGCGTCAGTGCCGTCTCTTCAGGCACATGCGGCCGCGGGATTGCCGTCAAACTCTTAATGTTTCTACTTACGCACAGAATATTACCGATTTACTTCTCTGGATGCGGGAATATTTCCAAAACCAGCTTGACGCAATATTGGCGGCGACAGAAAAAGAGGGAGTTGTCGGGAAAGCAGCCAGTGAATATCGCATCCGTGTCCCCAGGGAAGGCAAAGGTGCTGTGTTTAACTCATCTTTACCCATCCCTCCCAATGTTCTTTTTAATGCCTGGCTGGTACCGCTGGTCAGCCGGGGAAAAAGTGAAGGATACCGCGGCGATAAAGGGCACGGAGTATTTATGTCTTTTCGCAGTGCCGGATATATTTATATTAAGACCTCTATACCCGGCGCAGACGGAGATGTTTTATATGTGAGGATAAAATTTGTGAGGAATTCCCGCCGTATTGACTGGGAGAAGACTTTTATATCCTATACGGTATGTTATGAGCCGGGATTTTCCGGACATATGATACACTGGATTCCCGCGGAAAATCTGCATTCTCAGCGCCCCATAACCCAATCTGATTTGCGCAATGCCGTTTACCGTTACGGTCATACAATTCTCTGGGAAGAAATGAAAATAAGATTAAGCCGGATGCCCTTAAAAGGATGGCTGGGGCGGATATCTTTTTGGCAGCCTGTCAACCGCTTTCAGAAATATGATGTCTCAAGCCTTACAAAGATTACTGTTGATGCAGACAGCCAACTCGATAATCATGCCCGGACCATAGAAGAAGATATACGCCTTCTTGTCGGCCGAAGACGAGGTATTCTTCTGGGGAATAAGATTCGTGAAATTACCAGTGCTTCTTTGAAATTCAAAACTCTCTCTGACCAGGGTTTAGAAGACGACGGCCGGGAGTTCTTTAGGGGTCTCCATCCGGAGTTTTGGGATTTTCTCTGGGAGCGCGGCTTCAGCCTTGATATAGGACCTGCTTTGAAGTTGACCGCCGACCGCACAGAGCTTGCCCGGCAGGATGAACCGGAAATCGTCAATACCCTTAACCACGCCGCTGTACTTCTGAGTATAAATGTCTTCTTAAATTATTTTGCCCGCCGGGAAGTATCACTGAGAATGTTCCCCGGAGGAGTAAGCCGGGTTATAGAAGGATTGGCAACGCTTCTGGAAAATCCCGATTCAGAAATCACCCGGAAAATTATTTCTGATGTCGCCTGTTTCTATGATTCAGCCAGCGGTGAGGTTGATTTTAACCGGGCTTCTGGTTCTCAATCTGAATTATCAGAGCGCCTTGATTTCTATAATAGCCCCGAGGGTTCTGCGATGTTTTTGTGTATGCTGCCCTTTTTTAACGGCCGTTCACTTTATGAAATATTCAATAGAGAAGAAGGCCGGATTTCTCTTGTCTCGGCAGCAGTTGCGGTGAAAAATCCTGTTATTTTAGCGGGTTTATTCAGACACCGGAAACAGCTTAGCCCTTATATAAAAGGTAACAATTTTAAAGAGTTAAGAAAAGCTTTAACCGGATTAATTTGGAGCCAACGGGAGTTAATTCTCTTAATGTTTTTCCTTTTCGGTACATTCCTCGATGAGATGATTATTTTTATTACATCTTTCAGTTCGCATCTTCCCGTCTTTGTGAATTCGGTATTTAATTTCACCATTTGGGGTATGGGAACAATAAAAGTTGCTGTATTAGGAGAGGTGTTTTATATAAGTGTGGGGATTGTTGCGGTAACCCTGGCCGTACTTGTTTCCGCCGCCATAATCTCTTCACGCCTGGTAAATAAAATTTCGGCCAGATCTCCCAAGAATCTGTTATTATACAGACATAAGTGGTTACTCCTGACGGGAGTCCTTGTGCTTGTCTGGGGAGCTATGGTATTTAAGCTAAGTAGTTGTGTCTCTAATTATGATTTACCATGGGATCGCATCATTATAGACGATATGTTAATTAATCTCTGGGAAAAGGTTTATCCTTTGCTTTTCCTAATCTATGACCGCGGAGTAGGCCTTCTGAAGGATATATGGTCAGGTATCCTGGATCTTTCCGAGAAACCCAAGAGTAACGGTGATATGTCTTTGATGGTAACAAGGATGCTGAGCTTAGCGATACAATCATATGTTTTTCCTGCCTTTATCATAGTTGTTTGTTTATTTACTCTTATCCGCCGTATCCGGGCTGTTTTTAAACGGCGGTATCCGGAGGGGATAGTCTGGGTTGATGAAGTGCTTTCCCGGGATAGTATTGATTCAGACCCTTATTGTACATACGGGCAATGGTACGCAGGTCTTCTGGGTATTCTGGGATATCGCCGTCTCCGCGTGGGGTTTTTTGCCGATACAGGAGATCTGCCTGTGCGTCTCAAACAGGAATCGTTACTGGTAAATTTACATACGGCTCATCGGTCTGTCAGCGAGTTTGCTCAAAAACCGGAAAGGAAAACCTATCAGCGGACATATGGTTTAGTAAGAGAAATTGTGGGTGAGGATTTAACATCTTCGGCAGCTCATAATGCCGAGCAAGCTGCTTTAGAATACCTGGTTTTACGCGAAGATGAAGTCTTTGATTTAGAAGATGATTTAAGAGAGGCTTGTCTGAATGTAGATTTACCGGCTTCGTCTTCCGGGTGGTTAGAGAATAATCTCGAGCGTATTCCCCATAGCGCTGCTGACAGAATTTCCCTGAAACGGTTTATATTGCGTATTTTGGGACTGGAATATCTCTGGAGCAGGATTCCTCCCAATCCAGCCTACAGGGGTCTGCCTCGTTTACACCAGCCCAGCAGGGATGAGTGGATAAATCATCTGAGCTCGCTTTATCCTTTTATTGTGGTAAACGGAGAAGCTGTCGCTTTGTCTGAATACATCGAAAGCCAGGAAATGTCCCGTGAAGAATTAGAGGCGGTTAAACTGGCACTGGAAGAAGCAAGTATTAAGCGCACCCTGACTCTTTGGAGTGCAAAAGTTGTACCCGATGTATCTTTAAGAGAACGCATCACAGGCTTTTTCGACCTTGTTTCTCTTGCCCGGCGGCTTATTGTGCTGGTATTGTCCTGGTCGCTTAATATCGCCTTCGGTCCCTGGATTGCGCGTTTCGCATATTTGGCGGTTTACCGCAAGCGCAATATTCTGAAAAAGGACTTTTCTTCCATATTTATTGGGGCTTTAAGGGCTTACCGTGCGCAAGAAGAAAGGATTGAATTGTCAAAAACCTTAAAAACTTCCGGCTCAGAGTATTCCTCTTTAACCGGAAAGATAATCGAGGAGTTGCCTCTGGATGCGGGGGAAAAAGAGAAACTTAACGGTGCAACTTCTGATTTTATTAATTCTTACCCCAAACCCGTATGGGAACCAGTGAATCATCGCAGTGATGAATTGACCGGAGGAATTTTTGCTTTCATTCTTTTACGGATTCCCGAAGCTCTTTATCGGTATATACGCGAAAAGCTAACCTTTCCCCAGGCGCGCCGTAGATTTTACACCATGATAGAAGAATTATCCCTGCGCTATCCGCAAGCCGGCTTTCAGCTAAAAAGTCTTGTTCGGCGGGCAGAGTACTTACAACAATCAAATCGCGGTACCGCATACAAGGGGAAGGTTATGTTGCATCAGGGATGGAGGGGGGTTGTTATGCGCCTGCTTTCGCCTTTTTCTGCAATATTAGGCGGCGCCTGGGACCAGTTGAAGAGGCGCGGCAAGTTATTTTTATACGGCATCGTTGGTGTTGCAACTGCAGCAGGGATTGCTATCGGAAGCCCTGTTATTACAGGATTGGCGAAAATGATTTTAATAATAACCGCAGCCCTGATTCTTTATAATCTTATCCGCGGTATATTGATTTACCGCCGCCTAAAGGAAAAAAGTACTTTATATGATTTCGGCCGCTATTGCCTCTTTAAAATACTGCCTTTATCAGGATGGGCAATTGTTTCATTTTTAATAGCAGCTGAGTATCCGGTCCTGGAGATAGGAAAAGTTTTTATGCTGCCCTCTATTCCTTTTGTTTCCCTGTTGCCTTTTATAGGAGAATATCTAAACGCCGCGATTACTTCTACCAGCGTAGATGCGGTAGGGGTTGCTCTTTTTGTTACCGCATTTGTTGTATTTTTATCTACTTTAGATACATTTGTGGAACAGTATAAACAGGTTATTCTTGCAGAGTCTTCGGGCAGGCGCCTGAATTACCGGCATTTAACCGATGTTGAGATAAGTAGTGCGAATGATTACCTTTTATATAACATTATGGTAGGTGTTTCCGATAGGCAGATTTTAGACCAGATGAGAGAAATACAGGCGGTTGTTCAAATGGGAGAGATACCTTTTCTTTGCAGTGAACGCGAGTACCGTCTCTGGCAATTAAACTGTTCTTTGGAAGAATATTTTTCATCTTCTGCCGGTAGTTCTAATTTACGCACTTATTGCGAATCAGCTGCGCAATACTCTCCGGACAGTCGTTACAGAGAAATTATGGTGACAGTCTTTCTGGGTATGGTAAAGGGGGTTCTGCAGACACTGAGTAGCTGGCGGTTTTTCTGGATAAGCGTAAAATCCACATTTATGATATGGAGCATTTCTATATTGGGCAGACTTTTCTATTCTGCTATACCCTGGTCTCTGGACAGAGGAATTGAAAACCTGGTTTCGGGAACCGGTGAGGGGAGAGTAGAAGTTAATTTATTTGAAAATGTGGGCTGGGCAATTGAGGCACCCGGGGATGCAACTGCCGCCTTTTTCGGGTGGTTCGATTACCGTTCAGGTCTCAATCTTGGAAGAGGGATTTTTCGGATTCTGGGAGGCGATGGTAATCCGCAAACGGTGCTTGCTACTACTATGCAAAGATGTGCTCTGCGCGATGTCCCGCTTTGGCGTATTAATATGTATGGTGACCTGTATACTGCCCTGACCACTTTTGAATCAAACCGGAGCTCCGGTCTAATACAGCAGACGCTGAACATCGAAGAAGGTACGTATATGGATGCAGAGACTCAATTGCTTCAGTATGTATATTCTCAAGGAGCCTGGCTTTCTCCGCAAAACATTGAAGAAGCATTGGAGAATATTCTCACCCTTGGCCCCGAAGCCCAGAATCCCTATCGGGGACTTATTGGTTCAGGACGTCTTCTTTATACGGACAAAGTAAGAGCTGCCCGGATTTTACGGGCAATCGGCTCTCCCGATATAGTAGAGTTACCCACCGGCGATATAGGACAGTTCCCCGACATAGAGGGTTTTGATTTTCAGTCTTGTATTGATGAAGAAGATTTATCTTATACCGGCCAGCCCCGGTGGATGATAACACAATTTCCCAATGGTAAATGGTTTCTTGCCGACTTACATGACCCTGTTCAGTATGATTTTGCCCGCGGTTTCTCCCTGACCGAATCAGATATGTATCTTCGCGGCTCCGGCGGCCCGCGTTTTCAAATGCATCACAGACCTTATATTTATTATCTATTAGAGAATCAGGTTCCCATTGTTTTTTCTTCGTCTGTACATAGCGGAGCGCTTAACGGCGCCCGATGGGCCCAATTTGCCAGTTATGAGATGGTCAGGCGTAGTTTATATGAATTAAACGGTGAGGAACCTCCTATGATTTTTTATCTTTTTGACCGTTTTCGGAGTGCTGCTGCCGATGCCTGGCCTCTTGTGTCGGTTATCCGCTTTAATCCCGACCGGGTAGCTGCTCATTCACACGAGCACGGCCATATTCTTGACGGAAATGACGGTATATTCGGCGGAGAAATATATATTACCGACGAATCCGGACATATGTATGATCTTATGGATATTGAACTATTTAATTGGCTACTGCAAAAGGATGAGAATGTCCGTGCGGTTATGGAACGTTGGGGGCACGGCTACGGAGATTTCAGTAATTATCTTTCCAACCATCCGGAACAGAGCCTGGGAAGCCTGGGAGCAATAGAGCGGAATCTTATTGCAGCAGATGCTCACGGTTCACGTGAATTCTATGCCAATTTAAACGCACTGCTTACCTTTCCTCAGGAATCTCTGACCCTTATGGCTGACCCGACTGAACCGGCATCGATGTTTTTAAGGCTTGCTGCAATTCATTTTCGCCGGCGCAATCATGGTTTGATTATCCTTAGTGAGGAAGGAGGTAACAATACTTTTTTTGGAATGCCTTTCTCAGCACAAATGCAAGAATTATTTCCTGATGAAGAAATCGGTAAACATTACGCACTTGCCTGGTTGATTAATGATTTGGAGTCTTATACACCTCAGGTAATTTCCGGAGAACTCAATGAACTTCTCATTGCCGATGATATTCAGAGGTATATAGGAGAAGTAAGTGATATCTCTGATTTAAGCGAAGCAGATGTTGCATTGCTGTTGGTTGAAACAATTTTTGCCCAGAGCAGCAGAGACTCCGGCTCGTCTTATGATATGGATTTAGGGGAAGAGTTTGCAAATTTAAACAGGGAAGATTTCCTTGACCTGGCCGCAACCTTGGCCCGCTCTGCACCGCCTTCTACAGATGGAGATGTACATCTCCCTCTCATTTTCTGGAAATGGCGGCTCGAGACGCTTACTGATGATTCGGCTGACAATATGTGGTCGGCAAGGCCTGCTTCTGAGCTTTCCGGGCAGATGGTGAGAGAAGCATATTCTACTATAAACTTTTTTAACGGAATCATTGATGCGGTAGAAAACGGCAGAGAAATAGATGCGGTATTTATTTCCGGATACGGGGAGAGCCCGCCCTCGTTTGCCTTATTGCCAACCAATTTTTCTTTACAGGCAACTGCAATCTTACTGCGCAATCTTTCCGTAGAAGATCTGGGGCCGTGGCTCGTGCCTACAGGAAACTGGGATATTTTATACAGCCGGTTCCGGCATATTTTATCAAGCGACTACAATTACCGTGATTCCGACCCTTTCCGGGAAGACCGTAAATTGCTGTACGATTTCTTTGAAATAGAGAATACATACAGAGAGTATCTGGAGAACGGAAATTCTTTTGAAGATATCGATGTGCCGGTATTAAATCTTTCCCTGCTCTTTGATTCCGGCCTGGAGGCAAGCGGTGCTCCGTCTTTTGCCGATAACGGTTTTAGCGAAGATATTTTGAGATATTTGTATACTTTGCCTGAAGAGGAGTTCAGCAGCTGGGTTAATTCTGAATCCAGCAACACCGACTTTTTGCAGGAGGAGATGCCGGAGCGGTTCGGGGCACACCCCTTTTCTGCTGCCGGACAGATGATGGCGATGATTTTCTGTTACTTATGCATGCAGTTTAAAGCCGCAAAAGTTTTCCTGCGCAGTTTATACCTTACCTATACTCTTGCTTTAAAAGTTTTGTTAGATAAACAGGGTGCCGGAGAAATTTCATTTATAAGGCTTCTTTTTTCTTACCGGGTTACTCTTTTGATTAAGGCGCTTTTCTTTGCTCCGGCTGAAAGAAGTCCCGGAGGCAGGATAGTCTGGAAAGTTCCGCAGGAGACAATCACTAATATACTTCCCGGGGAGGATTCACATTTTCTTATCAGCCAGATTATTATCCATGAACAAGGTAAAAGTGAATGGGAGGGATTAAGGCTTCAACGCAGAAGTATACTTACCTCCAAATCCGGCGGACATGGAGAGAAAAGATCAGTCAGTATAGTTTTAAAGAAAGAAGAAGATGAAGTGGGGATGCCGGAATTATTTGTATTAAGGGTTGCGCACCAAATTTCTCAGAGATTTCCGGGTAGAAAGATTTATCTGATTCTGCGGGATTCAGATTCCATGCAGCGGGTTCAACAGATAAAAGATTTTTATCTTCTTGAGGCAAATATTTCCATTTTGGAAGAAGGTGACCTAAAACAATGGCCTCATTCTTCGATAACTTTTTATTATTGTCCCAATCCGGATTTCCACGAAGTAGAAGTGGCTGATCTTCAGGGAGAAATTTTTTACCTCGAACGTGGTTTTGACCAGTTTATTTTGCCTCGCAGCGTTTCATCTCTGCGTTTTGGCTTCTCGCAGGAAAGTTCCGGGATTATATTCGATGAGCGTGCCCGCAATTTAGGTGAAGAATACTGGGCGAAACGGGGCGATAACGGTCTGATGCGGGCAAGAAAAAATACTATCTTAGATAAAGCGAAAGGTTATTCTCCGTTTATTTTGGATAGATTAGGTTTGGATTTCTCAGATGCCTTCTGGTCAGCCTGTTATGTTCCTGACTCTCAGGCGGATTTAGTTACTCATACCGGAAAAATAAGGGATTATTCTAAAAATATAGGTTTCGGGAAGAAGAAAGTTATATTTACATTTCTTGATTCAGAGGAATTCAGCTCTTTATGTCTGCGTTTTAAAAGGAAACTCGAAGGTATAAATCTTATAGATTCTTCAGCAGAGACAGTTATCAATAGAAAAGAAGCAAGTCAGATATTTCTGGTGAATCTCGGCTGGCAGAATATTAATTGTTTTGCCCAATTAATTGCATTTTCTGATTTGCCTGTACTGGTTGGACGTACCAACTCGCTTATTTTTGCCTTAAGTGCTGGGAAAACATTTCTTTATGTTGACCCTTTCTGGCAACGGAATCTTATGCCTCGTCTGGAAGAAAGAATTAAAAGAGCCGAATTTGCTCATTCTTCTCTTCTGCTTGAAAACCGCTGGATAAGCGGGCATTTCAATCCGGATGATTCTATTTATTTCGACCCTGCCGCAGCTATTGCTTTTCGGCAAATGTCTTTATTTTTTCAGGAGCAACTGGATTATTTGGACGGTATGGTTCGATTAGTAGAAGAAAAAGAGAAAGGCCGTATTATCTCCAAATCCGGCGGACATGATTTAAGGCATAGATTAGAAAAAACCACAGCGCCTTTAGCTGCAGCCTATCAATATATTTCCATAAGGCAGAGAGGAATCCTTGCCGATGCTCAAACTTACGAAGAAATATTTTTAGGAGAGATTCTGCCCGATTTAAAAGAAAGGTATAGAGCGTATTTAAAGGGAGAAATTAGCGGAGTTCCCGTAGGATTATTGCTTGTAGCAGGTGGCGGCGGTAGTGCTAAAACCAGTGTTTCTAGATGGTTTCTAAAGGTAGTCTCCGGCGGAGGAAGCCGTACGGAATTGAGTGTGGCATATTCTTTGCAAAAAGAAAAAAGAGCAGAATTAGAAGAACGATTATCCGGCAGGCGGGGTTTATCTCTGGAGGGTGCTGTTATAAACTGGTTTAGAGAAATAGCCGCAATGGACTCCTCAAAACTATCAAGCGAAGTCGGTGTTCTGCCCGAAGATATTTTTTATCTGTTGTCTTTTGATAGATACATATTGCAGAAATCAGACAGACCTGTTGATAGTCTTACCGGTAAGAAAACTGAAAATCCTTTCAAGAAATTTCAGGTAGAAAGATTTATTAATGATATGAAGCGGCTTTTGTCGGGAGAGGTAATTTATGTACCCGTATTTGATTTTAAGGAAAGAGGGCGTCTCAAAATAGGCAGAGAGGAGGCAACTCCTGTAATTGTAGATAATAGCAGAATAATCACAATTGTTGAAGAAGCCGGAGAGGTTTACTTGTCAGACGGGGAGAGCAGAGGGAAAGTTCTGACACTAAACGGCATAAACATTAGTTTAGAGAAAAAAGGAGAAGATATATCTGTTTTCATAGAAGGTACGGAACACATCATAAGATTTTACGGGAAAAGTACCCCTCAGGCGGTGGAAATAGAGGGGGCGGTGACCCGTTTCGATGAGACAGAAACAGGGTTGATAGAAGTAGTTGAGAGAGTAGACCCCGAAGGAAGAATTTTTATAGTCGAAGGCATACTCTCGCTGGCAAGTAAAGCATTAAACCAGAAGGCGGATTCTGTCTTTATAGATGCGGATTTCTGGGCCCGTTTGTTAAGGATGCTGGTAAGATTTAAAGGAGAAACAGGCAGGGGTGAAAACAAAGAGCAGTTCGTAGAAAAAAGACTCACATTAAGGCAGACAGAAGAAATGCCTTACATTATGCCTACCCGTGAACTTTCCCGGCATAAAGCTTCGACCCAGACACGCTCTGAGTCGATACTTGTCTGGTTTATCGAAGGAAAACTTGATAACCCGGATTTGTTATCTACAGATGAAAGGAAGGTATTTGATGAATTAAGGATTAAACCCTTTGAGCTGGCCGAGGAACTGAGAAGAGTTTCTCTTAGAGAGATAAGAAGAAGAATAAAAACCGGGGGAATAACAGCTCATGCCATAGGCAGTTCTTTCTGGGTATTTTACCTTGAGGGAAGATTGGTCATTAAAGTCGCCAAAGATAGTTTTAAGGCAGCGTCAAAGGAGTTTCTT
>WJKZ01000091.1 GCA_014728785.1 Candidatus Omnitrophota bacterium | reverse complement strand
TGGGTTTTACCTTAGTTCCTTTTATAAAATGGTAGTTTTTTATTAAATCGTAGAGGTCTTTTTTTTCTTCTTCTATGTGTTTCCATATTTCTTTAGTCTCTTCTATATCCATAGGCCCTATACCCATAAATCCTCTTATGCGCCTTTCTTCCTCATCCAGCAAAAAAAGAGCAGCCCTGTTGAAGCCCAGCCCTTCATGGGCAGTTAAACCCGTAAGTATAGTGTAAATTATTTCTTCCAGACGCAGGGTAGTTCTCATTGCCTTAGTTATCTGGTAAAAGATATGCAGCTGAGAACGGGTCTTTTCCAGCTCCTTCCTGAGCTTTACTACCTCATCATAGGTCATATTGTATTAAATAGCACATTTGTCCCGGAAAGTCAATCGCCCCCGGAGGAGGAACATTTTTATTAAAGGAAGGTATTTTTTTGTTTATGTTTGATTTTTATTTGATAGAATAAGCCGAGTATGGAAGAAAGATTGGCTAAAACCGAAACCTATCAATACGACATTCCTCCCGAGCTGATAGCTCAGGAGCCGGCATCTCCCCGCGACGAGTCCAAGCTTATGATACTGGACCGCAGAAAATGCACCGTAGAAGATAATGTTTTTAAGAATATTGATAAGTTTTTTGAGATTGGCGACGTTCTGGTTTTAAATAACACACGGGTAATAAGAAGCAGGATTTTCGGTAATAAAACCACAGGAGGAAAGGTAGAAATATTATTACTGCGACCCAGAGAAGATTTCAGCTGGGAATGTTTGGTTAAGGCTTCCCGCAGGCTGAAAAAAGAAGATGTTGTAATTTTTCAAGGCAGTAACTGCAGAGCAGTGATAGAAGAAATAACTACTCAGGGAACAACTATTATAAAGTTCAGGTGCCGGGATTTTTCCCGTTTTCTGAACAAATATGGAAAAGTTCCTCTCCCGCCATATATCAAAAAAGAGTTGAAAGATGCCCGCGACTACCAGACTGTGTATTCCTCAGAAGCTGGAGCGATAGCTGCCCCTACCGCCGGTCTGCATTTCACGCCGGATTTGCTAAAGCGGATAGAAAAAAGAGAGGTAAAGATAGTTTATATAACCCTTCATTGCGGTTTGGCAACTTTTCGCCCTATTAAAACCCCGGACATCAGAGAGCATGATATGCAAACAGAGTGGGTAGAGATAGGCAGTGAAGCCGCCGGAGAAATAAATTTCGCAAAAGAGAGAGGTAAAAGAATAATTGCCGTGGGAACGACTTCTGTAAGGTCTCTCGAGAGTGCTTTTTTTAAAGATCTCAAGGGTATTTATAAAGTCAGACCTTTTTCCGGCCCCAGCAGCCTTTACATAACGCCCGGATATGATTTTAAAATAGTCGATTGTCTTATCACCAATTTCCACACCCCTTCTTCTACGAATCTCGTGCTTGTTTCTTCTTTCGCAGGCACAGATTTTATCCTGAAAAACTATCGCCATGCACAAAAAAATAATTACCGCTTTTTCAGTTTCGGGGATGCGATGTTGATAATTTAGTGTTTATTTTGCCGGATAGAACCATACGTTTAGAAGTTCTGTTAATCAGGCAGAAAGGCCGGTCTTACGTTTAACCACCGCTGCTTTTAATCCCGGGCTTTAAAGAGAGGGGGTATGAGATGCAGGTTATGAGAGTGTATTATTATATGTAAGTCATTGAATATAAGTACTTTATATATAAATAAAAAACCGGCCCTTCACATTGACTAAAGGGGTTATTTTTAATATAATAACCTTTATCTGCACCTGCTCAGATAGAGATTAAGGTACATTGCATTTTTAAAACCCGGGTTTTCAAACCAGATTTTATGAGGGGGTAATTATAATGAATAGCGATTTAACTAAAAAAAGGACATTTTTTATATGCGGTAATGCTCAATCAGGTAAAACTTCCTTAGCAGAATCCATTCTTTTTAAATGCGGAGCGACGAATCGGTTGGGGAGCGTAAACGACAATACCTCGGTCAGTGATTACGAGGACGACGAGAAGGAGAGAAAAAGCTCCATCAACCTGTCTGTATTAGGAGCCGAGCATAAAAAACACTCGTTTCAGTTTATAGATACTCCCGGCTATTTAGATTTTATAGGCGAGGTTGTTTCAGCCGCAAGAGCCGCTGATTTTGCAGTACTGGTTATTGATGCTTTAGAGGGTGTAGGAGTAGGGGCCGAGAAGGCCTGGAGTATTTTAAGAAAAGAGAACATACCCTGTGTTTTTTTTATAAACAAGCTGGACAAGGAAAATACAGACTACAAGAAAACTCTTGAGGATATCCGGCAATCTCTTACCAAAAAGGCAGTAAGTATGGCAATCATAGAGGGGAGAGATGTTTTTAATTCTCTGCAAAACAAAGACAAAGATCCTTCTTTTTATAATGAGATATCCGAGACCGTTGCCGAAAGTGATGATGCTTTGCTGGAAAAATATCTTGAGGAGGGGTCTCTTTCGGAGGAAGATTTAAAGAAGGCCTTTAAGAAAGCGATAATAAATTCTCAAATTTTCCCTGTGGTAGGCGGTATTGCATCTGAGGAGATAGGCACTGAACTCCTGATAGATTTAATAGAAGAATTAATGCCTTCGGTTGCAGGCGCTTTGCCGAGGAAGGCTAAGGATAAAGAAGGAAAAGAGATAATCATAGAGCCTAAAGTTGATTCCCCTTTCAGGGCACAGGTTTTCAAAAATATGATAGACCCATTTGTAGGCCAGCTTACTATATTCAGGGTTTTTTCCGGCACCTTGAATGCCAACAGTACATTTTTTAACTGTTCAAAAGAAACCAAAGAAAAGTTCGGCCACTTATATATGCTGCAGGGTAAGCAGGAAATTAATTGTGAAGCAGTATGCGCCGGAGATATAGCAGCTGTAGCTAAATTGAAAGATACCCGTACAGGAGATACTTTAAGTGAAGGTTCCGAAAATTTAGAGATGGAACCTTTGTCTTTTCCCACCCCTGCTTATTCGGCTTCAGTTAAGCCCAAAACCCGCCAGGACGAAGATAAGATATCTTCGGCTCTATCCCGGCTGACCAGCGAAGATCCTACCTGTAATGTTTCCCGTGATGCTCAGACAAAAGAATTGATAATTTCGGGGATGGGGGAATTACATATAAATGTGATTATAGAAAGAATGAAACGTAAATACCAGGCCAATGTTGAGCTGGGCACACCTAAAGTTCCATATCTTGAGACGCTGGCCAAAACGGTTAAGATCTCCCATAAATACAAGAAACAAACCGGGGGCAGGGGCCAATACGGAGATGTGTCTATAGAAATAGAACCCTTAGAGAGGGGGAAAGAATTTGAATTTGTTAATAAGATAGTAGGAGGAGCCATACCGCGTAATTTTATTCCTTCTGTAGAAAAAGGCATAAAGAACTCTATGAAAGAGGGATTTTTGGCCGGATTTCCCATAACTGACATAAGAGTAGTACTTTTTGACGGTTCTTACCATCCGGTTGATTCCTCGGACATGGCTTTTCAGATAGCTGCTTCTATGGCTTTGAAGAAAGGCTTTGAGCAGGGAGGAACTTTATTGCTTGAGCCCATTATGAATGTTGAAATAGTTGTCCCCGAGGATTTTATGGGGCAGATTACCGGAGATATCAATAGTAAAAGAGGGAAGGTTTTAGGGATGGAGGCCAGAGGTAAAAATGAAGTAGTAAAAGCCAAAGTCCCTCTCTCAGAGATGTTTAAATATGCCTCAGATCTACGTTCGGTAACCGGCGGGAGAGGCACTTATACTATGAGCTTTTCACATTATGATGTGGTTCCTTCCCGAATAACTCAGGGTATAGTAGAACAGAATAAGAAGGCCAGGGAAGCACACACCTGATTGCCTCTGTTTAATATGAAAGTATATAATTTAGGTTTGGATTTAGAGGCCGGTAAATATAAATACGAGACGGAGTGTTTTAAAAAGCTGTTGGATAAATTTTCCCCGGCCAAAAAGACACCTTATACCGTAGAATTCACGAACCAGGAGCCGGAAAAAACGGAAGCTGTGGTATTTAACCCTGAGAAGAAGCTGGACCTTGTCTTAAATGACCTTGACAGGGTAGAGAAACGCATCTTGCGGGCAGAAAGCCGCGAAGAACAGGAAGCCCTGGAATCGGCACGGAAAAAGCTGGAAGAAGAGAAATTCTTATGCGATTGCGACTTTGAAGAAGATAGGATAATATTTTTGAAACAGCTGCAGCTTTTAACTTTTAAGCCGGCTGTAGAAATCGAAGATGCCGGCCTCCCGGAGAAGATAATCGAGACACTGCTTTTTAAAGCAGGAGTAATTTTGTTTTATACGGTAGGAAAAAAAGAAGTAAAAATCTGGAGCCTGAAGAGAGGCTTGACTATTCTGGATGCGGCCGGAAAAATCCACAGTGATTTAAGAAGGGGTTTTATCCGGGGGGAAGTATTTAAGTGTAAAAACCTGGATTCTTTTTTTAACCTGGCTGAAGCCAGGATGAGAGGTTTTGTGAAGTCGGTGGACAAAAGCTATACAGTAGAGGAAGGCGACGTAATAGAGATAAAATTCAGTGTATAACATAAAAAAATGCTTAAAATAAGAAAAGCCTTAATAAGCGTATGGAACAAAAAGGGGATAGCCGGTTTAGCCAGAAGCCTCAATTCCCTTAAGATAGAGATAATATCTACCGGGAAAACCGCTACTCTGTTGAGAAAAAACGGTATACCTGTGAAGAAGGTAGCATCTCTTACTTCTTTCCCCGAGATTCTTTCCGGGAGAGTAAAGACACTTCACCCGAAGATATTCGGGGGTATTCTTGCCAACAAAAAGCATCCGTTGCATATGGAGGAGATAAGCGGACTCGGCATCCAGCCTATAGATATGGTGGTGGTTAATCTTTATCCGTTCCCTCAGAAAGTTAAAGAGAACCTGAGCTGGGATGAAATGATAGAATATATAGATATAGGCGGACCTTCAATGCTGAGAGCAGCTGCCAAGAATTTTAAAAATGTAGCTTGCGTAAGCCGGCCGGAAGACTACAAAATGGTGCTTTCCGAACTGGAAAAAAACAAAGGTTTTATATCCGCGGATACTTTAAAATCTCTGGCTCAGCAGGCATTTTATCTGACTAAAGAATACGATAATGCAATATATAATTATTTTAAAGGAAAAAACATTATCAGCTGGAATTTAGAAGAAAGCCAGCGTCTTAGATACGGGGAAAATCCCCATCAAAAAGGTGCTCTTTATAAAAACGTGGAAAAACCGACCTTAAAATATAAGCAGTTACAGGGAAAAGAGCTCTCTTTTAACAATTTTCTGGACCTGGATACTGCTTTTTCTACAGTAAAAGAGTTTAACGAGGCAGCTGCCTGTGTGGTGAAACATGCTTCCATTTGCGGGGCAGCTATCGACAAAAAATTATCATCTGCCTACCGGAAAGCTTATAGTTGCGATCCCCTTTCCAGTTTCGGGGGAATTGTGGGTTTGAACAGAAAAGTTGACAAAGAGACTTCCCGCCAGATAGTTAAAAGCGGCTTTAAAGAATGTATTGTAGCGCCTTCTTATTCTAAAGAATCTTTAAAGATATTTTCTTCCAGGAAAAAATTGAGAATAATTGAGGCTGATTTTTCTCAAAGGGTAAATTTTAAAGACGTGAAATCTACAAACTTCGGTTATTTGATACAGCAGAGAGATATCCATAAGATAGATAAAACTAAATTTAAGGTAGTTACCAGGAAAAAACCCACCCCCCGGGAGTTTAGAGACCTTATTTTTGCCTGGAAAATCGCCAAACATGTTAAATCCAATGCAATTGTAATCGCCAAGAATTATTCTATTTTAGGTATCGGAGGAGGCCAACCTTCAAGGGTGGGTGCAGTAAAGATAGCTTTGAAGGGAATGGATAAAAAAGTAAAGTTGCCTGTACTGGCCTCAGATGCTTTCTTCCCCAAAGAGGATGCAATAAAAGCAGCATGTCGCAAGGGAGTAAGAGCCATTATCCAGCCGGGAGGTTCAATTAAGGACCCGGATATTGTAGAATTGTGTGACAAGCTCGGTATAAGTATGGTTTTTACGGGTATACGTCATTTTCGCCATTGAGTCCTTACCGTATCTTTCAATCATTAGTATTAATTCCCTAAAAAATTCATTAGATGATTAGTTACACAAAAGCGCGGCGTTATCTGGAGTCGTTTATAAATTACGAGAGGTTGACCTCTTTCCGTTACAATTCTTTTAAATTAAAGAGAATGGCCGCCTTGGCTGAATCTCTGGGTATAAAATTAAAAAATTCCAGGGTTATACATATAGCGGGTACTAAAGGCAAAGGCTCAACCGCTCATTTTTGTGCCTATATACTGGCTTCCTCCGGATACAAAACAGGTCTCTATACTTCTCCTCATTTTTTTGATTTCAGAGAAAGGATAAAGATAGTCGAGAGAAGAGGCGGGAAACCGGAGAGGCTTAGGGAGTCTAAAATTTCCAGAAAAGAGGTAATGGATATCACCTTCAATCTGCAGAACAAATTAAAGAAAACAGAGAATCCTTTATTACAAAGAGTAAGCTTTTTCGAGGTATATACTGCTCTGGCTTTGAGATATTTTATGGAGAGAGAAGTCGATTTTATAGTGTTAGAAACCGGTTTGGGGGGAAGACTGGATGCCACCAACATAGTGAAACCGGCGGTAAGCATTATAACTCCGGTGGGTTATGACCATATGGATAAGTTAGGCTACAGGCTTGAGGAGATAGCTTATGAGAAGGCAGGAATAATAAAAAGAAAAGTGCCTGTGGTCTGTTCGCTCCAGAGGCCGCAGGCCTTAAAGATTATTAAAAGGCAATGCAGGCTGAAAGACAACGATTTATACATTGAAGGCAGAGATTTTACTGTATCGGGTATTAAGCTTACCCGCCGGTTTACAAATTTTGATTTTAGTTTCGGGGGTTTAAGGCTGGCTAATATGAAAATAAAATTAAAAGGGAAAAACCAGATTCAAAACTCCGCTTGTGCTTTGGCGGCGCTCTGTGTTTTAAAAAATCTTGGCCTCCTCCATAAAAATATCCGTTATGGGGCGGGGGCGTTAAACTGCAGCCTCCCGGGGAGATTTGAAATTTTAAAAAAAGATCCCTTAATCATAGTGGATATAGCCCACAATGAGGCTTCATTTAAATCTCTGAGGGAAAATCTCAAAATTTATTTTCCGGAAAAGAAGGTTATTTTTATATTCGCCTGTTCCAAAGATAAGTTGCCCGCAAAAATGTTAAAAAATATAAGATATTCCGAGCTTATTTTTACATCCTTCTCCAGCCCCCGTTCTTATGACCCTTTCCTTCTTTCAGAGAAATTTCCCCATAGGTGCTTTGTTGCACCTTCACCGGAGAAAGCAATTTCCGAAGCTGTCAGGCTATACACCAACGACTCACTTATTCTGATAAGCGGTTCATTTTTTCTGGTAAGCGAAGCAAAAAAAATTATTCTTGGTCGTTGCCGGGAATATGCAGCAGGCAGAGTTGTACTTAAAAGTTAAGTATGGATTTTTCCTCCAAAGAGGCTAAAATACACTAAATATAAGTTTTAATCTATAGCGGCGATGAAGATGAGGAGAGAAATAAAATTGAAAAATTATAACTTAGGAGAAACGGTCGCTGCTATAGCTACATTTCCTTCCCCCTCGGCGCTGGGAGTGATAAAGGTGTCAGGCAGGCGTTCTTTATCTATAATTAATAAGATATTCTTGCCGAAGAAGAAAAAAAGCTTAAAAAAATGCAGAACTTTTACAATCCATTACGGATGGATTAAGGCTGAGCCCGGCAAAAAAAAATCTTTACCGGCCGGGAGAAACAAGCATATACTGGATGAGGTCCTGGTGAGTATAATGCGGGC
>WJKZ01000090.1 GCA_014728785.1 Candidatus Omnitrophota bacterium | reverse complement strand
CCGTTACAGGTCGCCCGAGAAAGTAATCGAGGAAATAGAGTTTTTACTCAACAAGTATAAGGTTAATCAATTTGAGATTACCGACTCGATTTTTAACGGTAGCGTCTCCAGGGTAGAAAAAATCTGCGATTTAATTATAGAGAAGAGATTGGATATCGTCTGGTCGGCTAAAGCTACGCTGCGCAAGGAGATGACATATGAGTTATTGTGTAAAATGAAGAAATCCGGCTGCTGCGCTTTAGCTTATGGCGTTGAAAGCGGTTCTCCCCGGGTTTTAAGAGATATGCGTAAGAATTTAAACCTGGCCGAGGCTGAGGAGGTTATCAAAAATACCAGCAGAGCCGGGATACAGGCTAATTGTTTCTTTATGATAGGTTATCCCACCGAAACCGAGGAGGATTTCGAACTCACTTTGGATTTCATAAGACGCAATGCACCTTATATTTACCGCTTTGACCAGGTAACGGGCTGCCATATCGAAGAGGACTCTTATTTAGGACTTAACCTGGAAAAATACGGGATTGTTTTTGAGCCAGAGGGGTGGTGTAATGCTAAGAGTACCCCCAGTATAAGGAGGGATAGATTGCAGCGTTTCAGAGATTTAGCCCGCCAGCTGCATAAACATTATAAGTGCGAGACTCAGCTGTAAATTTATTTTTGAATAAAAAATAAGGTTTGTAAATACACAGACTATGAACAAGCAAAGGAAAAAACAATTAAAAACGCCGGGTGGAGCCATTGGACTTCTTTTATCTATATTTACCCTTTCTGTACTGGTATCTGTTTTTATTGTGCTCATTTACAATTACCAAGGCAGGCAGGTGCGGGTGAAAGATCTGGTTTCTACCGAAAGATTAAATTTCCGGAGGTACGGCAAAGGGATGGAAGATATAGCACTTTGTTCATATCCCGAAGGTTTTTCGGACGAAAGGATTAAAGTCATAAAATCTTCCCGCCGGCCTTATAAGTTTATGAAAATATCTTTAAACTCTTTAAATGAAGAGGTTGTTTTCGGTACAAGGTATTGTCTTACTCTTGATTTGAGGCCTTATATCAGGAGCGGCAGGTTGGTGTTTTTAATTAAAAGCGATAGGCCGGGTATCTATATGGATGATTTTACAATATTTCTAAAAGCATCTAAGGGTGAAAACCACACCAATAGCCTTGTTTATTCTTTATCTCTGGCCGTAGACAGACAATGGCAGGAGATTTCCGTTCCTTTTAAGGAGTTCGCTTATATGGACAGACAAAATGTCATCTCATCTTACCTGGACTTTCCGGGAGAAGTAAGAGAGGCTCTTTTTATGATTAATAAAGAGGATTTGAGGAGTTTAAGAAATTGTGATTTATTTATAGGGGATTTAAAAATTACGGATGGCCAGAACGTTATTTATGAACTATTCTGAGTTTTTTAAAAAATTTTTTATTATTTTATTCTCACTTTTGATGCTATTTCTTTTTGTAGAAATCAATTTACGTATATTCGCAGGATTCCTGAAAGAAGGAGAAATCACAGCTATAACCGGAAACGACACTTTTAATATAATCTGTTTAGGAGATTCTTTCACTTACGGAGTCGGGGTAGACAGAACCGATAGCTATCCCAATCAACTGGAAAAAATATTAAACCAAAAAGAAAGCGGGTTGCGCTTCAGAGTGATTAATCTTGCGGTGCCGGGAGCTAATTCAAGCCAGCACCTTAAATATTTAAAGCAGATTCTTAAAGGAAGTTGCGGAGAAGCGGTTGATTTGATAATAGTTTTGACCGGTGCTAACGACAGTTGGAATCTTGCGGATAGTAATATCAGTAAAATCATAGAACGTAAAAGAAATAGAGATAATAATGGAAGAAACGGAGGAGCAGAAGAATATACGGAAGAAATTATAGGAAAAGGCACTATTAATTACAGATTAAGTCTTGCCGATAAGATAAATATCTTTCTTTTTAAATTAAGGACCTATAAGATGTTGAAGCTTATATACTTGAATATTAAGGGAAGAAACATCTCTCCCGAAGCCGATCGTTTTGAACAAATACCGGCTTACGAAGGAAGAGATGTGCGGGTTTTGAAGGACCTTCTCAGATATAATCTTTCCAGAATAGTTGAGACAGCAAAAAAATACGGTAAACATATTATACTTCATAATTATCCCAGAGGGGATCTTTACGGAGACAACATAACCGAGGAAGTAGCCGAACATTATAAAATTCCGTTTGTCGATAATGCTTCTGTCTTTAATTCTCTGCTCAAAGACAAATCTTTTTCGGATTTATTTATTTACGATAACTCGCATCCTAACAGCTACGGATATAAAATAATGGCCGGTAATTTGTATACAATTATCCGGAAGGTAATTCGGGTTAAATGATATTATTTTAAGTAAAACTTAAAAAGGAAGGTGTTATGGGTTTTAAGAGATGGTGTAGGGGGGTTGTTTCAAGATTAGGGGTAATAAGAGAGTTATTCGGCTTTCTCTGGGAGAATAAATTATGGTGGATGGTTCCAATAATAGTTGTCTTTGTGCTTTTAGGCGTTTTGATATGGCTTGCCCAATCAGCGGCAGTGGTTCCTTTTGTATACACTCTTTTTTAAAATGAAAAAAATATTTAAAAAGATAAGACAATTTGGACAGAAAGTCTCGGATATCATCATAAGGGTAATTATTTTCTTGATTTATTTTATAGTATTTCTACCTTTCGGTGTTTGCATTACTTTATTTAAGGATTATTTAAATATTAAGCGGCCGGACGGGTGGCTGGAATATAAAGGCAAGTCAGGTCACCGCGGTTTTTTAAAACAGCAATAATGTATATTTTAGGCATAAGTTGTTACTATCATGATGCGGCAGCGTGTCTTCTCAAAGAAGGCAATCTCATAGCTGCAGCCCAGGAGGAAAGATTCAGCCGTATCAAGCATGATTCTTCTTTCCCCCAAGGCGCTGTCGATTTTTGCCTGAAGCAGGCCGGAATCTCTTCCCGGGATCTGGATTTAGTAGTTTTCCACGAAAAGCCTTTTTTAAAATTCGAGAGAATCATCAAAACTGTTTTGGCCACTTATCCCCGCTCCTTCAAACTTTTCAGCGAAGTTGCCGTAAACTGGCTGCAGGATAAACTTTGGATAAAGTCAAAAATATCAGATTTTCTGGATATAGCAGAAGATAAAATTTTGTTTTGCGAACACCATATTTCTCATGCCGCAGCTTCTCTGTTCTGCTCTTCTTTCAAAGAAACAGCCGTACTTACTGTTGACGGAGTAGGCGAGTGGTCTACTACTACGCTGGGAAGAGGTACGGCCGCCTGGGAAGAAGGAGAAAAAAACAGTATTGAAATCCTTCAAGAGATACGTTTTCCCCACTCTCTGGGTTTGCTATATTCTGTTTTTACTGCTTTTTTGGGATTTAAAGTTAACAATGGTGAATATAAGGTGATGGGCATGAGTGCATTTGGCAAGCCTCGTTACGTAGATAAGATTTATAAGCTAATCAATGTTAATCCTGATGGAAGCTTTTCTTTGAACATGGAATATTTTTCTTATCATTATTCCACCCGAAAAAGCTTTAATAAAAATTTTATCAGCTTGTTCGGAGAGCCCAGGAAGGCGGAATCCCGTTTTGTAGTAAGCAGAGATACGCTTATATACGAAGGCGAAGCCATAGAAGACGAGGAGATAGAAAAGAGCCTGCATTATGCGGATATAGCTGCGAGTATACAAAAAGTTACTGAAGATATAATGATAAAAATAGCCAATCATCTTTATGATCTTACCGGAATAAAGAATTTATGCATGGGGGGCGGAGTGTCTTTGAATTGTGTTTCCAATAACCGGTTATTAAACGAAACTCCTTTCGAAAATATATTCATCCAGCCCGCCTCAGGCGATAGCGGAGCGGCTTTGGGAGGAGCATTATATGCCTGGCATGCCATGTTGAATAAGAAGAGAAAATTTATTCTTGAACATGTGTATTGGGGAGAAGAACATAGCAATGAAGAGATAAGGGGTTTTCTCCGTGATAGAAAGATTCCTTATAAGAAATTCGAAGAGGAAGAAGAACTGATTGATTATGTGTCCGATTTGCTGATTAAACAGAAAATAATAGGCTGGTTTCAGCACAAGTTTGAGTGGGGCCCCAGAGCTTTAGGTAACCGTTCCATTCTTTCTGACCCACGCGATCCCAGAATGAAGGATATAATCAACGTAAAAATAAAGTTCCGTGAACCTTTCCGCCCCTTTGCTCCCTCGGTAATATATGAAGGCGTAAGTAAATTGTTTGATATTGAAGATGTTAAAGACCAGTATCCTTTTCGTTTTATGCTTTACACCATAGATTCTCCCAGCGGACTCATACCCGCAGCTACTCATGTAGACGGTACTTCCAGGATACAAATTGTCCATAAAGAAATAAATCCTTTATATTACGCTTTAATAGATGATTTTTACAGAAAGACAGGAGTCCCCGCGGTTTTAAACACATCTTTTAATTTGAGAGGAGAGCCAATAGTGAATACACCCCAGGAGGCTTTCGCTACTTTTACCAAAAGCGGCATAGACGCTATTGTCTTGAATAATTTTGTTGTAGAAAAACCGTTTAATAGAACATCAGGTTAGTATGGATTGTCTGGAGAAATTTGAAAAAAATTTAGCTTATCATTATTCTGAGGTATTGAATTATCCCCTGGCTAAGCCTTACTGGATATATGTAAGCTTAACTCACAGGTGTACTTATAATTGTCAAATGTGCGGAGTAGTGAAAATTCTTAAAGGATACGAACTCGACGGGGAACTCTTAAAACGTACCCTTTCTGAGATAGGTTCCTGGAAATGGAGAAGTGCTGTGGTTTTTACCGGGGGAGAACCTTTCTTAAGGAAAGATATATTCGAGTTGATAGAGTTTTCTTCCGGTCAGGGCCTTGTCACCGAGTGCATATCAAACGGCTACCCTATTGACCAGCCTACAGCTGAAAAAATAATTTTATCGGGCTTGCAGAATATAGCAGTCTCAATTGACGGAGCAAATGCTCTCACCCATGATGCCATAAGAGAAAAGGGGAGTTTTGACAGAGCCGTAAGGGCCCTGGATTATCTTGTACGCAGTAAGAAAAAAGAGGGGCGAGGTCCTCAGATTTCAATATGGACTACCATAATGAAAGAAAATGTGGAGGAGCTTTCTCAAATTATATATATAGCCCGGGATTTAGGGGTGGATTGTCTGGTTTATCATCCGGTTATAGTAGCCCAGGATGATATGCAGAATACATCTCCTCAGGCTCCTTTCTGGATAAACAGCCAACAGATACCTACCTTAAGGCATCAGATAGATACTATGGTTGATTACCACAAGAATAACGGGCTTATACCTTTCCTCCATGACCCTTATTTATGGATTAGATATTTTGACGGTTCTCTCAGGCGCGAAGAATGGAAATGCAACCCTTTCGTTTTTATCAATATAGGTCCTGACGGAGAAGTAAGAAGCTGCGGTTCTTCTTTTGGAAATTTGAAAGACATGAGCCTTGGACAATGCCTTGTTACCAACGAGTCTTTCGAAGCCAGGAGAAAAATGAAGAATTGTCAGAAACCGTGTCTTCAGACTTGCTGGTCCCATCCGGAATCAGATTCACTGGAGTTTATTGTTGAGGAATTCAGCAGAGAGTTAAAAAGCAAACCTCCTTCTCAAAAAGTAAAATATATAAATAAAGCTTTATCCACAATCAACTGTTACCAGAAATTGCTTAAAAAATATGTCTAGGCCCAAAGAGGTGATAATATCCGTTACAAATCGGTGCAATTGTTCCTGCATTATGTGTAATATACCCCGCTCTGCCCCCGAAGAGCTTTCTTTTGAGGTTGTAATAGGGATTATAGATGATGCACAAGCCCTGGGTGCCTCTACTGTTGTTTTCAGCGGAGGGGAGCCTATGCTTCAGAAAGAGATATTCCAGCTTGTTTCTTATGCACATGGGAAAAACATGAGTGCCTGTATTACCTCAAATGGTATATTGATTGATGAGGAAGCCGCTTTTAAGCTTTCAGAAGCAGGAGTCAATGTAGTTAATATTTCCGTGGAAGGCCCGGCAGCTGTACATGATTCTCTCCGCGGAGAAGATACATTCGATAAAGCCGTAAATGCCTTAAGAAATTTAGCAAAAGCCGGGATTGAGACTACCATAGCCACGGTTATATCCCGTTATAACTATAAGCACCTTAAGGGCGTGGCAGAGCTGGCCTTGAAGGAAGGTGTAACTACTCTTAAGTTTCAGCCTTTCAGCGAGTTGTTTCTCAGCCCGGACAGTACCAGCGCAGCCGGATTTTTTCTTTCTGAGGAGGAGGCTTCTGAATTAGAAACGGTCATTAAAGAGGTGATAGACATATGTCAAAAAAACGGAATTGCTACCAATCCTTACTTTTACCTTAAAAAAATTCCAGCTTATTTAAGCGGAAGACTATCTTTGGAAAAAAATACCTGCAGTGCACTCTGGGATAGCTGCCCTATAGATTCCTCCGGAAGGGTATACCCCTGTTGGGTTTTGAATCAGGATAAATACCTCTTGGGGAATGTAAAGAATAAAAGATTGATAGATATATGGGAATCTGGGCGCCACCGCAACATAAGAGAAAGTATTTTAAGAGAAGGCTGCCGGGGCTGTATGATGAGCTGTTACGATGAAGTTTACGGTACAGACGAGATTGAACAGAAGATATATTCTTCTTTGAAAAATATCCGCAACCGGGGATTTCCTGAATGGATCAGGGCTAATTCTAAAAAGACGGTCAGGCGATTCAGGTTTTTTGCTTCCTACCGGGGGGGTGCAAAAAAGATAATTAAAAGATTCCGGGCGGTTTTTAAATACCACGTACCCGACTATCCTCTGGAGGAAAAGACGGAAATCAGAAATGAACTGCAAAAATTAGAAGATGCTAAGATTTTACTTGATAAGCAAAAGAGAGATAAAGATAGTTAAATGGTGTCCCAAAAGATATCTCTTTACATACCTTGCTATAATGCTTCTTATTATTTGAGCGAGTGCCTCCGGGGAGTTTTTAATCAAAGTCTTCTGCCCGATGAAGTTATTGTAGTTGATGATGCCTCTGTTGATGGTACCGCCGCAGCAGCTGGTAAGTTTCCTGTAAAGGTATTAAGGAATCCATCCAATTTAGGTTTAGCTCATAGCCGGAACGTCGCTTTAAAACATTGCCGTTTCGCCCTGGTAGCTTCTTTGGACGCAGATTGTGTCCCCGATAGAGATTGGTTGATTAAATTGGTGAAGACTATTCAAAACAACGGGAAAATAGCCGGGGTGGGAGGCAGATTGAAAGAATCAGTAGACACAGGTTGTTTTTCGCTCTGGAGAGCGGTCCATATGAAACAAAATTGGGGTGAAGCCGCTTCTGACTCCGTTTCTTTTCTTTTCGGCTCCAATAATATATTCAGAAAGGAAATAATTCTTAAAGCAGGCGGATATAATAGCCGTTACCGCAACAACTATGAAGATGTGGATATTTCCGAGCGGATACGTAATCTTGGTTATTATTTAGCTTATGAGCCGGAAGCCGTCACTTATCATATAAAAAAGGATAATCTAAAGAGTTTGTTCGATACTTTCTGGAATTGGAATTTTGTGTTTCATGAAAAAAAAGGCTACTATCGTGATTTTATTTCAGCAAGAGATAAAATTGAGGAGAATATAGGTCTTGCCAACCGGTTTTTAGTAGATGATATCTTTAGTAGACGCAAGGATATCTTATACCTGGATTTTATTCTATGCTTCTATCTCTGCATAAAAGACTTCCTCTATATATACACTTTCAGGGAAAACAGAGAGCCGGTAGAGATAGATAGAAGCTTTATACCTCACCTGGCATTGCTTGATCTGGCGTTTTTTTACAAATTTGACATCTCTCCCTCAAGTATAGATACCCTGTTGTCGGAAGATTTTTCTTTCCTGCAAAATCTTTTTGCCTTTATATTATTAAGCGGGACTTTAATCAGGGACAGATTTAACGAAGATAATTTTTTTAATATCTTATGCAGAGATTTATTGAGTATATTTTTTTTTGGAGAGGAAGCAGGCATAAAAAGTCTGGCTGAAAAATTAAAAAACCTCTCTTTTCTTAACAGGGATTGGCTAGGTTTCCTCGAAAAAAAACAACAAAACTTAAATACCGGTTTTATTAAAGATTATTATAGTCTTCTGGAAAAGTGGCTGAACAGTGCTGTATCGCAGTTTCCCTATTTTTTTGATTTTATTAAAGATTCCCAATATGTTCTCAAAAAAGGAGGTAAAGGATGAAAAAGACTCCTACTGAATGGACTCTTATAGTTTTTTCCTGGATTATTTTTTTTGGTGGTATAGGTTTGTCCGTATATTATTTTATTCTCCAGTGGAAACTTGCGGGATTATTATCATTGCTGGGAGGGATAGTTGCGGCGGGTATTTTAAGACTGCTGGCTCATATAACAGGCCTGGTTTATAATTTATGCAGCAATAGTTTTGAAATCCTGCTGAATTTAAAAAATATCGCTTATAATACAGAAAAAAATTCTTTGTCTCTCCAGAATATAGATTCCACCTTGCAGCATATAAATTGTGATTCCCGGGATTTAAACCGTAACCTTTATGATTTAACCGAATTTCTGGAGGAAATAAAGACCCGTCTCAGTCTCAAAAAATGAAAACAGCCTTAGCTAATTTACCCTGGCAGAGAGGAGAGTTTTACGGCGTTCGGGCCGGTTCCCGCTGGCCTTTTATGCTGAAGACAGGGGAAAATAAAAAGAGAGAATATGTACCCTTCCCCTTTTTCCTCGCCTATGCTACTTCTCTTTTAAAGAAAAACTCAAAAAAAGCTGTTTTGGTCGACGCAGTAGCCGAGAGTCTGGATGAAACACGTTTTATTCAGAAGATAATTGATTTTTCTCCCGATTTAATTGTAGCAGAAACATCTACCCCTTCTTTTAATAATGATATTATGATATTAAAAGATCTGTCGTTAAAATTACCCGCCTGTCGTATTGCTTTGAGTGGTCCTCATGCCGATGTGTTCTCTCACAATATTATGCAGAAGTATAGCTTCATAAATTATGTGTTAACCGGAGAATACGAATACACAGTTCTGGAACTCATGAACTGCTTAGAGAATAATAATCCTTTAGGAGATGTTTCGGGACTCGTATATCGCAAAAACGGTTTACCGCACTCCACCCCCCCTCGTTCTCTTATAGAAAAATTAGATGATTTGCCCTGGCCGGAGAGAGAGGATGTCCCTATATATAGCTACAATGACGGGTTTGCCCGGATAGGGGGCAGTAATGTCCAAGTATGGAGCAGCCGGGGTTGTCCTTTCGGGTGTATATATTGTCTCTGGCCCCAGGTTGTTTATAAAAATAAAAGTTACCGCAAAAGAGCCGCGGAGGAGGTGTTGGACGAAATAGAGTATCTTATTAAGAATTTTAAATTCAATTCCGTAAATTTTGACGATGATATATTTAATGCAGACAGAGAACATGTATTGGATATCTGCAGGGAGTTTAAAAAGAGAAAAGTGTCTATCCCCTGGACAATAATGGCCAGAGCAGATTATATGGACCAGGAGCTGCTTGAAGAGATGAGGAGCTCAGGTTTACATTCCGTAAAATATGGCATAGAATCTGCAGACGAAGGTATCCTTTCTGCATGTAATAAAAGAATGGATATAGCTTGGGTAAAAGACATTATAAAAATAACCAAAGAGTTGGGCATCAGAGTTCATTTGACCTTCTGTATAGGTT
>WJKZ01000089.1 GCA_014728785.1 Candidatus Omnitrophota bacterium | reverse complement strand
GGATTCTAAAAGCAGAAGGGAAAAGCCCCGATGCCTACAAGGTAGCAAAACAGGCAGACGTTTTAATGGCTTTTTATTTGCTTTCTTTTTCGGAACTTGAGGATATTTTTAAAAGATTGGGTTATCCTTTTGATAAACAAATACTGAGAAAAAATTACCAGTATTATATTAAACGTACTTCTCACGGCTCTACTTTAAGTAAAGTAACCCATTGCTATATAGCTCTTATTCTGAATAAACCAAAAGAAGCCTGGCGGATGTTTAAGGATGTTCTGGAATCAGATATATATGATGTACAGGGAGGTACGACTCCCGAAGGGATTCATGTCGGAGTTATGGGAGGGTCGGTCGGTATACTTACCAGGGGATTTTGCGGCCTGGATTTCACCGAAAACAAGATTATTTTAAATCCACATCTCCCTAAAGAATGGGAAAAGGTGAAATTTAAAGTTCTCTACAAAAATATATGGTTTACTTTTTCTTTCAGCCGAAACAGCGTTTCCGTATTAACGGAAGGTCAGATATCTTTACCCATAGAAGTCGAAGGTACCTCTTATTACCCTTCACTGGGCAAGAAATTAACCATCCCTATCCCTTAACGACTTCACACAATCCAGTCTTTTTCAAAATATCTTAGGGAACGCATTTAAGAAGGTGCCGATACAGGACTAATAAAATCTTGCCATATTTCTTATTTTACTTAAAATTTAAATTGTAGGGAATGTTCTTAAAAACCTCAACAGGCAGGCGCGGCACCTCGGCGTTTAAGAAGTTCTATTTTAAAGTAACAATCTGATTAATAAAAAGAGACATTAGCAATTATGAAAAAAAAGAAACCTTACAGGAGCGGCAAAAGCAGGAAAAACAGAAAGTCAGCCGATGATTTTTATCATAAGATGCTTATAGCCCAGGAGGAAGAGAAAAAAAGAATTTCCCGGGATTTGCACGACGAAGCCGGACAGATGGCAGTGGCTCTGGCAGCTTCCATGGATATTATCGAAAAGGAGATAAAAAAAGGCAACAGCGACAAGGCTTTTTCTCTCCTTAAGGAAAGCCGCAATATGGTTCAGGATATTGTTTTTAAAATGAAATCCATGGCTTTAAACTTAAGGCCGCCTGCTTTGGACCTGCTGGGTTTATCTGCAGCATTGAGAGAATATCTCTCGCAATGCACCAAAACCAACAATATAAGAATAGAGTTTAAAGAAAACACAAAAGATATAAAATTCGATGAAAGGATAGAGATAGCTTTATACAGAATAGTGCAGGAGGCTATTTGCAATGCAATTAAACACGCTAAAGCCTCATTGGTTAAAATAGATTTACTGCTGGCTCAAGACAGGATAAAGCTTATCGTAGAGGATAACGGCAAAGGTTTTGATGTTTCAGGCTACAGGGATAATAAAGATACCAATAAGCTGGGCTTGAGGGGCGTTCAGGAAAGAGTAGATGCTGTCAGGGGTTATTTCGCTATAAACTCCTCGGAGAAAGGTACTAAACTTACTATAATTTTACCTCAACAAATAAAATTATGATTATTAAAGTTATCCTGGTAGATGATCACCCTATAGTTCGCCAGGGACTCCGGTCTATTATATCCCGCGATAAATGGATAGAGGTTGTCGCTGAAGCTTCCGACGGCAAAGAGGCTGTGGAATTATCTCAGAAATTCCTGCCGGATGTGGTAATTATGGATATCACTCTTCCCTTTCTTAACGGCCTGGATGCAAGTTACAGAATACTGAAGAAAAATAAAGAAATAAAGATTCTTATTTTAAGTATGCATGAAAATCGCGGTTTTATAGAGAAATCTCTGGATTACGGAGTGAAAGGTTATGTACTTAAGGAATCGGCGGCAGAGGAGATAGTAGGTGCTATAAAAGAAGTTTATGCAGGAAGAATTTTTGTGAGCTCAAAGATCCGTTCTTTTATGGAAGACGATTTTGTCCTCCCCAAAAGAAAAACGTCTTCTCTTAAGAGCCTGTCTCAATTAACCCTCAGGGAGCGGGAAATACTCCAGCTGATAGCCGAAGGCCTAAGCAATAAGCAGATAGCCGCAAGATTAAATATAGCTTTTAAGACCGTTCTGGCCCACCGGAACAATATAATGCAGAAGCTGAATATTCATAATCAGACTAATCTGGTGAGATTCGCTTTACAAGAAGGTATAATCAGCTTCTGAAGCCTTCCTAAAAATAAGTAAAACTACCTATTTACAATGTTTTTAAAAATAATATAATAACGTTTCTTTCGGTAATGATAAGTTTTAGTGTCAGTAAAAAAATAAGGAGGTGTGCAGTGGCAGGAAGAAAGAAGTCTACAGGTAAAAGGGTAAGGTTTACCTTAAACGCCCCCGAGGCAAGAGAAGTTAAGCTGGCAGGTGATTTTAATAATTGGGACCCTATAGCAACTTCTTTACGTAAAGGAAGAGGAAAGCTCTGGGCCAAGGATATGGTGCTTAAACCGGGAAGATATGAATACAAATTCGTAATCGACGGAGAGTGGCTTCCCGACCCGGATAATAAGAATGTGACGTCTAATTCTTTTGGCAGCCATAATTCCGTGGTAGAAATTTAAATAAATTATTTTTAAGTGCGGGAATCGGGATAAAATGAGAATCGCCCTTTTTGCCTGGGAATCCATACATTCCATTAGCGTAGGAGGGGTAGCTTTCCATGTTACCGAGTTGGCCTGTGCTCTGGAACGCAAAGGTCATAAAGTGCATGTTTTTACCAGGCTGGGCAGACCTGATCAGAAGTGGTATGAACGCATACATGGAGTACATTATCATTTTTGCCCCTTTTCTCCCGACCTTAATTTTGTCGAAGAAATAAACAACATGTGCCGCTCTTTTGTAGATGCCTTTTTTCAGACAGAAGAGCATATCGGAAAATTCGATATAATCCATGCTCATGACTGGCTAACCTCTAATGTGATAGTATGGATAAAAGAGGAAAGAAAACATAAGGCTGTTTTGACAATTCATTCCACAGAATACGGCAGGTGCGGCAATAATTTTTTTGAAGGAAACTCGGCCCGGATAAGAGAGAACGAACGAATCGGAGTGCATTGCGCAGATAGGGTAATAACCGTTTCCAGGGCTTTAAAGAATGAAGTTATGTGGATGTACGGCGTAAAGGAAGATAAGGTGAGTGTCGTATACAACGGTGTAAATTACAGAAATTTTGACGGCTGGATAGACCCGGTGGCTGTAAGAAGAATGTACGGTATAGGGGCGATGGATCCGGTTGTTCTTTTCGTGGGCAGAATAGTCTATCAGAAGGGGCCGGATCTCTTGATAGATGCCATACCCCATATACTTAAGTATTACGATAACGCGAAGTTTGTGTTTGTAGGGGATGGTGAGATGAAATCAGATATTGAAGACCAGGCAAGAAGGGTCGGCGTAAGTCACTCTACCCGTTTTTTAGGATATTTAAGCGGCTGGAGGTTGATTGACCTGTATAAGGCAAGCGATGCTGTTTGTATACCCAGCCGAAATGAACCCTTTGGAATAGTTATCCTAGAAGCCTGGAGTGCAGGTAAGCCGGTAATTGCAAGCTTAAACGGCGGACCGGGAGAGATAATATGGCATGAAATAAACGGTCTTAAGGTTTACCCCAACCCCGATTCTGTAGCCTGGGGTATCGGCACCGCTTTTGAAGATTTTGATTATGCTTCCTGGATGGGAAGAATGGGGAGAGTCGCTGTGGAATCCGCATTTTCCTGGAATGCGACAGCAGACCACGTATTGTCACTTTACTATAATTAACAAAACATTGAGTCAGTTTGGCTAAAAAAAGAAAAGTTATTAAAAGGGTCTATGAAAAAGGCAAAGAAACTACGGTTCCTTCTTTGAAAGAGAGGAGTATAAGGAAAATACCGCAAACCGTCTCCTCTTCTCCTGCCCACGGCCAGGACAACAAACAGACAAATTCTCCGTTTGTCCTGGAAGAGAAAACCGACTTACCTTTATTTTACGGGAGAGACCGTCTTTCTTTGATGGTAAAAGATTCTTTTTGGATATATGCTTACTGGGAGATAAACCGGGAATCTTTAACTTCCCTCCAAAAAAATATAAGAGACTCTGCCGCCGGAGGGGAGAGATTGATTCTTCGTATGTATGATGTAACCCTGAAAGATTTTAACGGTCATAATGCCAACCATTATTTCGACATAGAAATTCAGGACTTAACCGGTGAGCGGTATATTAATCTGTGGTGCGATAATGTTTCTTACATAGGAGACATAGGTTTACGCAACGCTGAAGGTAAATTTTTCCCGCTGGTCCGTTCCAACTGGGTACACACGCCTCGCCTGCGCTATTCAGACCGCAGAGAGCAGGTCTGGATGAAGGTGGAAGATAACGATGATATTTCGGGTCCGGAAGATGCCGCCCGATCATTTGTTGAAAACAAAAAGTATGAAGTAAGGTTGAAAAATTACCCTTCCCCAAACGAACAGTCTCCTAAAAACAAGAGAAACAGGTTTGCCCATATAAGCGAAGATGAAGTCAGAAAATACTATGAAAGGCTTAATCCCTTTCTCTGGGAGAGCATATCTTCAGCTATTGCAAAACGATATGCCGAAAGGTACGAAGACCCTACCGCCAGAATTTTATTTACAGGCAAATTCAGCGATAAAGAGCTTGTTGACATATTCTCTCTTTTCCCCCAAACCTTTTGGGGAAATATGTTTTTACATTCCTCGGATATTTTCAGAGAAGGAGGGAGCCAGCAGCTGCAAAAGAAGCCTTTAGCTGAAAACGAAACTTCCGGGAGTCAGGCATTGGCTGAAAATCCGCTGGGGAGAAAATTCTTTTTTGAGCTTAATGCAGAAGTTGTGATATACGGAAGAACAGAACCCGACGCTGCAGTAAACATGAATGGGGAAAGAGTGCATTTAAGGCCGGACGGGACCTTTACTTTAAGATTCTCCCTTCCCGACGGGGACAGCCCTTTTGAATTTAAAGCCGAATCCGGTGACAAGTTAGAAAAAAGAGAGATAAATACATATATAAGGCGTAGGACCGATTATAAAAATCGATGAATGGCTACAATTCAAAAGGTTATCTTTGCCTCCTCCTGCACGCACACCTTCCTTTTGTCCGCCACCCTGAAGAAGAGTATTTTTTGGAAGAAAACTGGCTTTACGAAGCAATAACCGAAACCTATATCCCTCTTATCCAGGTTTTTGAGGAGTTGTTAGACGACGGTGTTGATTTTCGGCTTACCATGTCCCTCACTCCCACCCTTATTACGATGCTTAAGGACCCTCTTTTACAGAACAGATATTTGCGTCATCTCAACAAGTCTATCGAGTTGTCCGAGAAAGAGATTGCCAGGACAGCTTATGATTCCCGTTTTCACGGTTTGGCTCTTATGTACCATCGTCGTCTGAACGAAGCAAGGGATATATTCGACAAAAAGTATAGAAGAGATATTGTGGAAGCGTTTAGAAAGTTTCAGGATACAGGATGCCTGGAAATAATTACTTCTTGTGCAACACACGGCTACCTCCCTCTTCTTAACATTAACTATTCGGATGTAAAAGCCCAGGTGGGTATAGGAGTAGATTATTACAGGAAAGTTTTTGGCCGTTCGCCTAAAGGAATCTGGCTTCCGGAATGCGGATATTATCCGGGTCTTGACAATATCCTGAGAGAGGCGGGGATAAAATATTTTTTTCTCGATAGTCACGGCATAATTAATGCCGAGCCTATTCCGCGTTATAGTGTTTATGCTCCTTTGTATTGCCCAAGCGGGGTGGCTGCTTTTGGCCGGGATTGGGAATCTTCCAAGCAGGTCTGGAGTTCCAAGGAGGGTTATCCCGGAGATAGAGATTATAGAGAATATTACAAAGATATAGGTTATGAACTGGATTACGACTACATAAAGCCTTATATACATCCTTCAGGAATAAGGATAAATACCGGTTTTAAATATTGGAGGATTACGGGCGATACAGAGCGCAAGGAGCCTTACATACCGGACTGGGCCAAAGAAAAAGCTGCCATACATGCCGGGAATTTTATGTTTAACCGCCAGAAACAGGTGGAACATTTATCGGCCCATATGGACAGGCAACCGCTTATAGTAGCTCCTTACGATGCAGAATTATTTGGCCACTGGTGGTTTGAAGGACCCTCCTGGATAAATTTCTTGGCAAGAAAAATTTACTATGACCAGAATACAATAAGAATGATCAGCCCTTCCGAATATTTGCGTATTTATCCCGCCAATCAAGTTGCTCTGCCTTCGGCGTCAAGCTGGGGTTATAAGGGCTATAATGATTTCTGGGTAGAAGGAAGCAATGCCTGGATTTACCGGCACTTACACAACTGTGGATTAAAGATGGCCGAACTTGGAAGTAAATTTGCTTCGGTCCAGCGGGAAGATAAAAAGAGTAAAAAAAGAAGAGCGTTAAACCAGGCGGCACGGGAGCTGCTTTTGGCCCAGGCTAGTGACTGGGCTTTTATAATGAAGACGGGCACCATGGTTTCTTATGCGCAAAAAAGAGTAAAAACCCATATAAACAGATTTCTGGCTCTTTATGAAGGCATAATGAGCAAAAGTATAGACGAAGAATGGTTGAAGGAGATTGAATACAGGGATAATATATTTCAGGATGTGGATTGTTTTATGTACTACAATAATAAATATGTAACAGAAGGAGCAGCACAAAATGTCAAGTAATATACCTTCTTTAAAAGGAAAATTTCCCCCGATTCAGGGCGATCCCGAAAGAGTAAGAACCAAAT
>WJKZ01000088.1 GCA_014728785.1 Candidatus Omnitrophota bacterium | reverse complement strand
TCCTTATGCTTGCCTGCGAGGAGCACAAAGGTAAGCTGGCATACTTTATGGCGGCGAATAGTATTAAATTCAGAAAAACTGTGGTACCGGGCGACCAGATTGTTATCGAAGTAGTAGCCGGTAAGGTCAGAAGCAGGACCGGCAGCGTACATGCTAAAGCATTCGTAGATGATAAATTAGTCTCAGAAGCAGAACTAATGTTTGTTTTGGTAGAATAACTCCCCTTCTTTTTATTGTCTCCCCTTCATTTTTTGATATAATAAAGTTCAATGAGTTCCTATATACACCCCCAAGCTATTGTCAGTGATTCTGCGAGCATAGGCGAAAATGTTACTGTCGGTCCTTATGCCATTATAGGCGAGCATGTAAAGCTGGCTTCAGGCTGTGTCGTTGATTCCTTTGCTCAGGTTGTAGGCTATACAGAGGTCGGAGAAAATTGCCGTATATTTTCCCACGCAGTTGTGGGTAATATCCCCCAGGATTTGAAATATAAGGGGGAGAGGAGTTTTCTCGTCATAGGTAAAAAAAATAAAATAAGGGAGTTTGTCACAATTAATCCCGGTACCGATAAAGATACCAAGACTGTTATCGGTGACGGTAATTTAATAATGGCTTATGCCCATATAGCTCATGATTGTGTGCTGGGCAACAACAATATTCTGGCTAACTCTGCTACCCTTGCCGGTTATGTAGAAGTAGGAAACCGGGTGGTAATCGGAGGGCTGGTAGCTATACATCAATTCTGCCGGGTGGGTGATTTTTCAATAATAGGAGGATGTTCTAAAGTAGTTCAGGATATCCCACCTTATTCTATGTGCGACGGGCATCCGGCAGCTATAAGGGGTTTAAATATTATCGGCCTTAAGCGGGCTAAATTTGATTCTGAGAAGATAAAAGTACTCAAAAAAGCCTTTAAAATAATTTTTTTTGAAAACCATCCCTTTAGTGAGGCCAAAAATATTATTCAAAAAGACCTCCCATCTTTTCCTGAAGCAGAAAATCTGACAGAGTTTATATCGTCTTCAAAACGGGGAATAAGCAGATAGCCTTTGGCCGCTTAATCTATAAAACAGGAGGGAGAGGTGAAAATAGGTATAATAGCCGGAAACAGATTTTTACCTATTCTTATTGCCCAAAAAATACGTGCCAGGGAGGATGTTCCGGAACTGGTAGCTGTTTGCTTTAGAGGGGAAACTTCACCGGCTATAAGAAGATATGTCGATAGGTGTTATTGGTTAAGAGTGGGGGCACTCGGGGCTTTGCGGGAGGTTATGGAGAAAGAAGGCTTGAAAGAATGGATAATGGCAGGTCAAATCAATCCCATGCATATCTTTCGGAAGAGAAATTGGGATATCGAATTAAAAAAACTCACAAAGAAGATAAGTGACTTCAGACCTCATTGTATTTTTTATGAGATAATAAAGTATCTGGAAAAGTCAGGTATTAAATTCTTGGAATTGGTCCCTTATCTGGAAGAAGAAATGGCTCGGGAAGGAGTTATGAATTCTCTGGAATTGCAGCCGGAAACAGAAGAAGATATCCAGTTCGGTTTAAACGTGGTAAGGCATTTTGTGGAGTTAGATGTCGGCCAGACCGCGGTAGTTAAAAAAAAGAGCGTTGTAGCTCTTGAGTCCCTCGAAGGAACCGACAGAACTATAATCAGAGGAGGGAGCCTGGCGGGAAGAAATTGTGTTATTTTTAAATTTTGCAAGAAGAAACAGGACTTGAGATTTGATGTTCCGGTAGTAGGAGAAAAAACACTAAAATACCTTAAGAGGGTAGGAGCATCGGCTCTGGTTCTTGAGGCGGACCGGGTAATTATCCTGAATAAGCAGGATTTTTTGAAAAAAACAGAGAAAAGCAATATAGCCGTAATCGGCAAGAGAAAAAACTAAGACTTTTTTTGATGGTAAAAAAAAATTTTATATTTTTAAAGTTTTGGCTGTTTTGCGGCGCTTTTTTCTTTTTAACTGCACCTTTTTTTGCTAAGGGGGAAGAATCTAATCCAAAGCATAGAGAATATTTGGATGCAGCAGCAATATTTAAGGAAAGTGGTGAGTACCTTAAAGCAATTGAGGTTTTAGAATCTGTGCCGCCAGAGGGCCGGGATGATGAGGTTTCTTTTTATCTGGGACGCCTGTACTATTTAACTGGCGAAACAGACAAAGCGTTAAACTGCTTAAACACGATAGAAAATAAGAGCTGGCTTAAATACCTGTATATGGGTTTGTTTGCCGAAGAAAAAGGTAATTATGGAAGAGCGGTAAATTTTTATAAAAAATCTAATGAGTTGAAGAAGAATTCGATAGCACTTTTCCGTCTGGGAAAGATTCACCGTTCTAAAAATAACTATCCCGAAGCCGTCGCTTACTTTAACAATCTTATAAAACTTGACCCGAGCATAAGGCTCGCTTATTATTATGCCGGAGAGTGCCTGTCTGAAATCAGCGATTACGCTGGAGCATATAATTTTTTAGCTAAAAGCTTCAACTTTTATCCCCGGGCCGGCAGAATCAAAAAGAAACTTCTTTTTGTCAAAGACAGGCTGGGTGAAGATTTCTTTAAAAAAAGAGAAGCGGAGACCGTGCTTAAAAGAAAAAAGGTAAAGCTTCCTTTTTATTATCCCGACAGAAAAGGTAAGATTTTAAATGTAGGTTTAGCTACCGGCTTGGATAAGTTTTCATTCTCCTGCGCCGGACCTTTTGTGGTTAAAAGTAATGGAAATATTTTTCGCGGTGAGGCGAAAAAAATTTATAATATCTCGCTAAGAGAAGATAATTTTATGATAAAAGACGAAGACGGGCAAAGCAGTTACGGGCCGTTTTCTTTTCCTGCCGGCATTAAGGGATTGGAGCGGGAAGACATGAAACCTACTTTTTATGTGCTGGATATGGTTTATGGAGAAAAGAATTTTTGGCATAAAAAAATCGACAGAATATACCGGGGGGATTTTCGATTAGTTTTCGATGAAGGAAAGTTTACATTAATTAATGTGATAAGCCTGGAAGAATATCTTTATGGGGTTCTTCCTTCCGAAATATATGCGGATTCTCATCCCCAGGCTTTGAAAGCCCAGGCGGTTACGGCCAGGACTATAGCAGTCAGGAATATTAACCGTCACAGAAAAGAAGGTTTTAATCTGTGCGCGGATGTTCATTGTCAGGTCTACCAGGGATATTCAGCCGAGGCATCTTCTACCAATAAGGCGGTAGATGCCACAAGAGGGGAGGTTATTATTTTTAAGGGCAGGCCGATTGAAGCCTTTTATCATTCTAACTGCGGAGGTTGTCTTTGTTCTGATGCGTTCGGGGAACTACCCTTTCTGGCCAATAAAATAGATTACACCTCAGGCTGTATAGCCGAGTCTGCTTACGGGGAAGATATCTGGTTTTCAAAAGACATTGAAGCTTTTTGCGCTGGTGAGGATGGAAGTAAATTCCGCTGGCAGAGATTTTATGACAGGGAAGATTTTTTACTGGCGTTTGGCTTCGGCATAGAGGAGCTGGAGGAGATAGTTCCGTTAAAAAAGAGGGATTGTTTTCATTATAATGAAGTAAAAATAATAAAGAAAAACTCACAGGAATTCAGGCTCAGAGGCGATTTGCGTATCAGGAATTATCTTGACCGGTTGCGCAGCAGTGCTTTTAAAATAGATATAAAGACTAATCTTTCGGGAGAAAAAGAAGGTATCTTTTTCTGGGGGGCAGGTTTCGGCCACGGCAGCGGATTATGCCAGGAAGGAGCAGTAGGTATGGCGAATTCCGGCTATAATTACAAAGAAATTATTTCTCATTACTTTCCCGATACCGATATAAACGATATCAATAAGCTAAAATTACTCTCGTAGGAATATTTCCTTTAGATGTATTCAGGGCAACAGGTGTTTATTCGCATTTATCAAACTGCCTTCTATGTCATAAAAAGGAACAAGACCTTTTACTTCTTTCCAGATATCAGTTTTTTCCATGCATAAGTAAATGGGAGTTTTTTTGTCATATGATTTTATTGTATCTACAATATGCTTATAAATTTCTATCCTTAAAAATTCCGGGTATCTTAGTTTCCTGTCTTCTGCCATAAGCAATTCGCCGTGAAAAATACTGCTCCGGGGGAAGCGCAGCTCGTTTATAATTTTTAATTCCCGGTTAGATCGAAGGGTCCCTATGCTTATCCAGGCCAAAGGAGGGCAAAGTTTTTCGTATATTGATTTAATAGTTTGGCGATAGAGGTTTTTCCATCCGGGCAGGTGTATTACAGGGTCAAAATGCAAGGCGATAGTGTAACCATGTTTCTGAAGAATCTTTGCGCAATTAATACGTTCCTTAACAGATGCACAGCATAGCTCTTCGGTTTCTATTATTTTTTGAGGATTTACAGACCATGAGATTATTATATTGGGAGAGGCCTGTATGGCGGTAAGATTTTTTATCTCATCGCTTTTGGTCTTTAATTCAAAGAGCACATTTTTTCTCCTGAAAAAATTAACAAGCTTTACAGAATAGCCGGTTATCTCATCCAGAGCTAAAGAGTCACAAAATTCTCCCGTACCTATACGTATCGGCCTCTGGATTTTATGGTAAAAAGCATCAAATTCCTCGAAAAAATCTTCTATGTTCGCCGGCAGTATGAGGCCGGGAAAATTGCTGTATTGCTGGAGGTAGCAGTAAGAGCAGTCAAAGGGGCAACCGAACCCTAAGTTGAATATCCAGTAACCGCAGCCAAGGTGATATTTGGTGCAGGGACAATGTTTTATAAAATCCTGACGTTCCTTTATGAGAAAAATGAACGGTTTTTTAAGTTCGCTTATGCTGAACTTTTTCCTGCTGAGATATTCGGCGTAATATTTTTTCCGGAATAATTCTGCAGAAGGAAATTTGTTTTTAAGTTTAAGAGTCAAAGGGTGATTTTTGAGCCCTTCTTCAATAAAAATTTTTAACGGCTTGAAAGGCTTAGGCGGTCGGGTTATAGCAGTCAGAGGATTTCTTATTTCCGGCAAAAATATATTTTTTAGGGGGATAGGTATGTTTTTTTGAGCGCTTCTAGGAAAACGCAATTTTATGAGAGTATCTCTCAGGTAGAAAAAATTGTCTTTTCCGGAACGTTTTTGAAAGAAAGGGCGCTTTTTAAGCTTTTCGAGGGCCTCGCGGCAGGCCGTAGCGCTATTACTCTCTATTTCAAACAGGAGACGGCTTATTTCTTTTAGCTGATTCCTGTTGGCGGTTATTTTAAAGTCTTCTTTCAGTATTTTTTTAAGATTTTCCTGCATTACGGTTTAAGTTCCCGAAGAATTTTTTTACAATAGCCCCTTTCTTCGGTTTTTTTTCTCTTTAAAGCCCCTTTTTCGTATATGGTGCATTTGTCTTCCAGCTCTGAGTATGCGAGAGCGTACTGATAAGCATCAAGCTCCTTAGACTTAAGCAGTTTTCCTATTGAGTAAATTCTAAATTTATCCATTGCCGGATACTTTTTTGATTGCTGGTCCGCATGGCCTCCTTCTTTGATAGTAAGGTGGCGGGGAATCAATAGCACTGGTATTTTTGCAGTTATCCTCAGCCAAAAGTCATAGTCTTCGCAGGCAGGCAGGTTTTCATCAAACAAACCTATTTCGGAAAATACGCTTCTATGTATAGATACCGTAGAAATACTGATGCAGCACCTTTTAAGAGCTTTTCTGAAGACCTCTCCCGTTGGTTTGTGATGATAATTTTTTTGTGGCAGCAATGCACCATTCCTGTACCATATTTCTTCGGTATGGAACAGCCGGTAAGCCGGATTTCTTTTTATGAAATTTGCGGTAATTTTTAATTTTTCCTGAACATAGCGGTCGTCGGAATCCAGAAAATTAACATAAATCCCTTTTGAGGCTTTTATCCCCCGGTTGCGCGCAGCCGAGACTCCCTGGTGGGGTTGGTAAATATATTTAATTTTACGGTCAAAAAGCGGTTCGATGGCCTTGCGTGTGGTGTCGGTAGAGCCGTCATCAACTATTATCAATTCATAATCGGTGTAAGTCTGGCGCAATACAGAATCCAGCGCGATAGGGAGAAAATCTTTACGATTATAGGTTGTGATTATCACGCTGAAAAACGGGGGTGTT
>WJKZ01000087.1 GCA_014728785.1 Candidatus Omnitrophota bacterium | reverse complement strand
TAACTTTGAGCGCCTCCACTTCGGTTTAACTAAAAACGGCGCTTTCCCTATAGATGCTTTTAAAGCCAAACGCGATTTTTTACGGCAGCGTTTTCAAAAATTGTTAACTTGACTCTTGTACAATACATATACACCTGAAGCTTGTAACTTGTAGCTTGAAACCTGTAGCTTGCAGCCTGAAGCCTGTAGCCTATACCAATAACCTAACGGTCTCGAAAGGAATAGACATCAGAGAAATAAATTATATAATATAACACTACCCGGAGATATTTATGGAAAAAGATTTAGTTTTGGAAATAAAGAAGCTTAAGCAAGAAAGAGGCGCCGTTATACTGGCTCACAATTATCAGATTCCCCCCATACAGGATATTGCGGATCTTCTCGGCGATTCGCTTGAGCTGGCAAAGGTATCCAGAAACCTTAAGAATAAGTTGATAGTTTTTTGCGGAGTAAAATTTATGGCTGAAACTGCTAAAATTCTTTCTCCCGAAAAACTGGTATTGCTTCCTGTAATGGAGGCAGGATGTCCTCTTGCCGATTCCATATCTGTGGATGAACTTAAAGCGTTGAGGCGGAAATATCCGGATTATAAAGTAGTCAGTTATGTAAATAGTTCGGCAGAGGTCAAAGCCCTGAGCGATGTTTGTTGTACATCCGCCAATGCCGTGGAAGTTGTCAGAAAACTTGATTCCCGGCACATAATATTCACGCCGGATAAGAATTTAGGCTGGTGGGTTAAGAATAATGTGCCTGAGAAAGATATGATTATATGGGAAGGGTTCTGTCCGGTACATGAAAAGTTTGATTATCAGGAATTGAAAGAGGCAAGAGATGCTCATCCCGAAGCGGAGGTTATTGTTCATCCCGAGTGTCCTCCCGAAATTCTTGAGAACAGTGATTGTATCCTTTCTACTGCAGGAATGCTGAAGAGAGCAAAAGAGTCTAAAGCGGAAAACTTCATAGTGGGGACAGAGGAAGGTATGATTTACAGATTGAAAAAGGAGAATCCCCATAAACATTTTTATTCTCTGGGGAAAAACAAAATTTGTGAAGATATGAAAAAAATAGAATTAAATGACTTATACCTTTCTTTGAGAGATAAAAAATACGCTGTAAGTTTAGATGAGAGAATCATAAATGCAGCCAGAGGGGCTCTGGAAAGAATGGTTGCCGTTGGCTGAGATTTTTCCGGCAAATCTACCTCTCCTGATTTTTTAAAAATTGATTAAGACATGAAAAAGGAAATCGCAATAGCTTTAAGCGGCGGCATAGATTCAGGCTATGCGGCTTATCTGCTTAAAGATTGCGGCTGGAAAGTTTGCGGTTTTACTCTTAAGCTGGGAATAGAACATTTTCAACCCCGAATCCAGGAAGCCAAAGATTTATGCCTGCGGCTTTCTGTACCCCATTTTCTTATAGATGCTGAAGAAGAGTTCAATAAGACGATAGTTGATTATTTTGCAGATAGCTATCTCAGCGGACTTACCCCCAATCCTTGCATTTACTGTAACGAGAAGATAAAATTCGGCCTTTTACTCCATAAAATAAAATCTTTCGGTTTCGAATACCTGGCTACCGGTCATTATGCCCGTATTGTAAAAAAAGGAGGAATCTCGTTTTTATGTTGCGGCAAAGACAAAAGAAAGACTCAAGAGTATTTTTTAGCCCGGCTACCGCCGGAAATCTTGCCCAGGCTGGTTTTTCCTCTTGGAGATTATTCGAAACAGGAAGTAAAGAGAAGTATCCGGAGTAAAGGTTTAATCGACGCCAAGAGGAGCGAAAGCCAGGATATCTGCTTTATAAAAAATCAGGACTACCCAGCCTTTATAAGGCAAAAACTTACCAGCGCAGACAGATATAGGGGAGATATAAGGCATATTAGCGGCCAGGTGCTCGGCAGACACAGCGGAATTTATAACTATACTTATGGCCAGCGTAGCGGCCTGGGTATTTCCTGGAAGGAGCCCCTGTATGTAATCAATATAGATCCTGAAAAAAAGGAAGTGATAGTAGGAGAGAAAGAATTTACCTACCGTGACAAGTTCAGTATAGATAAGTTAAATTTTTTTATCGAAGCTGCAAATCTGCCGCGTATAGATAAGTTTTTCGGCGAATCCGGCAAACAGGAATTCCGGGTTAAGTTCAGGTATAATTCACCCTCCTATCCTTGCCGTTTTAATCCTAAGAAAGATAGCCTCTTGATTCAGTTAAATGAAAAGGTTAGAGGCATAGCTCCGGGTCAACTTGCTGTGCTTTACTATAAGGACTACGTGATAGGTTCGGGTATAATTCAGAATTTCAGCAATCCGTGATTTCAGACAGCACTTTTTTAAAATATAATAAAATAGTATGTTATAATTAAAAATAGATAACGGTTCTCTTTTTGCTTCTGGCTCTTAGCTTATAGTTAATAGTTTACAGGAGGCAGAGAAGAGATAAGAAAAGAAGGTTATATTTATTAATATAATCGCTGTAATCATAAATAATCACCGTAATCGTAGTTAGATAAGGAGGGACTTATGAGAAATCTTTTTATTAGCTTTTCATTTGTTTTTTTAACCCTTGTAGGTTGTTCCCCAAGAGACAGTTCGTTTATTCTGGATAGCTTCGAAGGAGAGGTTAATTCTTCAACGGTAGATTTCGGTTCAAGCCGGGGGTCATCGGTTGAAGTTGAGGCAGAAAAAGATATAGTTAAGTGTGGCAACCAGGCTTTAAAAATCACCTACAACCTTAAACATTCGGGTTATATGTGGGTTGCCCGCGGTTATGGCCTTGATGTTGAAGGAGCGGCCGCCTGGAGTGCTGCGCCCAAGGATATAGAGTGGGCTAAATACAATACCATAAGTTTTTATATGTATGGCACGGCTTCAGGTACGGTTATAGCTTTTGATGTAAAAGACAGAGACGGGGAGCTATGGCGTTTTTTAGTCGATGATGATTTTAGCGGCTGGAAAGAAATAGTTTGTCCTTTTTCACAATTTTTCCCCCGCTCGGATTGGCAGCCTGACGGGGCCTCCTTAAATGAAGAGCTTGATTTTCCCCTAATGAGTTTTCAATTTGAACCGAGAATGCCGGGAGAAAATTATTTATTAATTGATTGCGTGTCTCTTAAAAATAAGTGATTGATATTTAGTTTCCCGGATTTGTATTTTGAGGATAATTATGGCCAAAGCGGACATTAATATTTCCGGGTTGAATGAAGAAGAACTTCTGAATTTAAGAATTTCACAATTACCTCTATCGATAGAAGGAACGTGGCTCCAGGCTTGTATCCAGCAATTGTACAGCGAGCTGGATGAACGGGATATCGGATTTAAACCTTCCTGTTATCTTGCCGATGAATGGCTGACTCCCGATAATGAACCGGTTATAGGTATTCCCTTTTTTTTGGCTCACCCTGTGCTTATGAAGCTGGAGAAGAAAATGATGCTGGATGTAGAAGGCGGAACACGGACCTGGTGCATGAAGCTTCTACGGCATGAAACCGGCCATGCAATCAATTATGCTTATAAATTGTACCGGAGAAAGAAATGGAGAGAAATATTCGGGCCCTTTTCGCAGGAATACGCTGATACTTACAGGTTCAGGCCTTACAGTAAGAATTTTGTGATTCATCTTCAGGATCACTATGCCCAGTGTCATCCCGACGAAGATTTTGCCGAGACGTTTGCCGTTTGGCTTAATCCCCGCATTAACTGGAAGAAACAATACCGGGGCTGGAGAGCCATAAATAAATTAAAATATGTAGAAGACATTATTGAAGATATTAAAAACAAACCTCCTTTAGTCAAGCGGGGGAAAAAATACTGGGAAGCCTCCCGGATGAAGAGCACTCTCAGGAGCTACTATAAAAAGAAAAGATATATCAATGCTGAGAATTTCCCCGATTTTCACGACGCTAACCTTAAAAAAATATTTGCCTGTGAAAATCCCGGTGAAGAGCCGGTTCTGGGAGCGGCTGATGTAGTGAAGAGACATAAAAAAGAGATATTAAATAACGTGGCCAGATGGACTGGTGAGAAGAAATACATAATAAATGATTTACTTTCCGCTATCTATGAACGCTGCAGGAGTTTAAATCTTTGCACCGCGAGAGAAGAAGTGAGAGTGATAAGTGAGATCTCTGTATATGTAGCCACTTTGGTAATGAATTATTTATATACCGGGAGCTTTCGTAAAGAGTAATGAAGAAAAAGCTTAAAGTATTGTTGGTTTTTGACAGCCCTTATTTTACTCCCCGCGGTTATAATTTTAAAGATGAATTTAAGGATTTCGACTGGGATACGGAACGTTTCGTTTATGAAGCTCTCATGTCTTGCGGCTATGAAGTAGTTATGCTGGGTTTGTATAATGACATAAAGATATTATTGGAGGAAATATCAGAAGCCAGGCCCGATGTTATATTTAATTTAGTTGAGGTCTTTAACCAAAAGTCACATCTGGACAAGAACCTGGCTTCTGTGCTTGAGATGCTGGGTATTCCCTATACCGGGGCTTCGCCCATGAGCCTTTTTCTCTGCGGGAACAAAGCAGTCAGCAAAAAGATACTGAGCTTCCACAAGATAAAAGTTCCTCAGTTTTATGTATTCATGCGGGGGAAAAAAGTATGGCTTCCCAGGAGGCTTAAATTACCTTTAATCGTAAAGCCTTTAAGCGAAGAGGCCTCACGGGGAATATCTCTGGCTTCGGTTGTAGATAGTGAAGAATCTCTGGTTGAAAGGGTTAAATTTATCCATAAAAGTATGAAAATGGAGGCTATAGCTGAAGAATATATTGATGGCCGGGAGTTTTATGTGAGTATTTTAGGTGATAAAGCGTTGAGAGTTTTTCCTTTACGGGAGATGAAATTCGGCCAGTTTCCTGAGGATGAGCCCCGTATAGCAACTTATAAGGCAAAATGGGATTATGATTATCGGAAAAGATGGGGGATAAAGAATATATTCGTGTCTAAGCTTCCCAATAATCTGAATAGCAAAATCAACACTGTCTGCAAAAAAGCCTACCGGGCTTTAAACATGGATAGTTATGCACGTTTTGATATAAGAGTGACAAATGATGAAAAAGTTTATATAATAGAAGCAAACGCCAATCCTTCTCTGGACAAAGACGACGAATTAGGCCAGGCTGTGCAGAGAGGTGGTATAGCTTACGAGTCGCTTGTAAAAAAGATTGTTAATCTGGCTTTGAAAAAACGTAAATAAAAAGTTTGGGCCCCTTATATTTTTAATTAAGAAAGGTGCTGGTAGCCTCTATAATCTCCC
>WJKZ01000086.1 GCA_014728785.1 Candidatus Omnitrophota bacterium | reverse complement strand
GTCAACCCCCCGTATCAGAGACCTGGCTTTGTCGATGAAGAAAAAATTCGCAAGAAGATAGAAAAGGAAGTTTTTGAGAAATTCTCGCGCCTCGAAGAGGAAAAAGAGAAAAACAGGGAGCTTGAAATCCTCAGAAACGAGCTCAGGGAGCTTAAACTGGCATTAACCGAAAAGGCTAACACCCCGGATAATGGCTTTACCATGAAGGACGCCATGAAAATAATGTCAGATATGACCAATAAAGTCCTCGAAGCAAAACAGCAGGCGATACCTCCCCCGGGAAACGAGGATGCCAAGATGAGCACTTTCGCAGCCATGATTACTCAGGCGATGCAGGGGGTTAATACCATGATGATGAACACGATGCAGCAGACCGCCTCGGCTCAGCAGGAAATTCTCATGCAGAGCATTAAAAATGCGATGGCCCCTCCCGGTGAAAGGGACTGGAAACTCGACCTTATAGACAAGGGGGCCGATACTATCAAGGAATTTGTCGGCAGCATCGTTGATGCCAACAAAAGCAGAAACGAGGTCGAGAAGAAAAAGCTCGAACTTTATGGTAACATCAAGCCGGTAATGATACCGAAAAACATGGTAAAAACCCCGCAACAATCACGGCCTCAGCAGCAGCCACGGCCTCAGCAGCAGCCACGGCCTCAGCAGCAGCCACGGCCACAATATCAGGAAGTTACAGATGCAAAAGTCAGAGAGATATTACAAAGAGCGGAAAAACTCCAACATGAAGCGGTCGCAGCATTCCTAAGCGGCCAAAGCCCGGTATTCTTCGCGAAAAAAACATTGGACATAGCCGGACAGGAAGTCACTAACTGGCTGCGCGAAAACCCGAGCATTGAGACCTTGCGTCAACTCGCCTATGAACAGAAGGGCAACGCCGGATTAAAGGAATTCGATACCTACATAACAAACAACCCGCAAGCCCGGGAATGGGTACAACAATGGCTAACGGGGCTAACCGAGTCTCTCCAAAAGGTTGACAGGCAGTCCGGAGAACCAATAGGCCCACCGCCCGCTCAAAACGAACGACAACATGAAGTGATACAGGGTAATTTCAAAGTCCAGGAAGAGGAAGGGGAGGATGAATATCTTGATATAGATGACTATGAAGAGCTCCCGGAATACGACTATCAAGCAAAAACCGAAAAAAAATTAGGAGAAAAAACCCCGGCAAAAAAGGGCTTGGAAAGCAATGAGCAACCATCGGAAAGCCCCTTGAATGCTAAGGATGCGGCAGATGCGCCCGAAAATGCCATAGGCGAACGTACAATATAAAACCGGCAAGAAAGAATATTTTTGAAAAAAAATAATTGACTTCGCTTTTAGAGGGTGTATCTTTATGACAGCAAAGGACAACAAGCCCGATTTAGACGAAATGATTGACAAGGGCTTGGAGCTCCTTGAAAAACAGGGAAGTGAATTTGAAACAAGAAAAGAATTTCTCGATTTGGTAAAGCGTCATGGTTTGGCTATTTGGCATGCTCTCGTTGGTTTTATCTTGCGCGACCCGCATGAGATAAAGAAGTACAAAGACGACACCATGCCAAGAAAGTAAATCGCCGCCCTGAGAAACAGGCCCGCGATGAACCAAGTAACGTTCATGGCGGGCTTTTTGTTTGAGGACGGCGAATGCCAATACATGAGATTTGCACTACCGGGCAGATACCGGTCAAGGTGCAGAAAATCAACATCCCGAATGGCAATGCGGGGATAATGGTCTCGGCCAAGAAGATGGTCGAGCTCATCCGCGAATATTCCGGGAATCAGGAGCGCATACGCTTTCTCGCCGAAGACATCACCAGAAATTGCAGGTCTAAGGATTATCTCTGCAATGCAAAAAGCATCTACGATTGGGTTAAGGCCAACATCAAGTGGGACAGAGACCCGGACGGAATGGAAATGCTCCGCTCGCCAATAGTTACCCTCGACAGGCGGGTAGGGGACTGTGATGACCATACCATTCTTATTGCTTCTCTTCTTAAAAGCATAGGCATGCCGGTTAGGATAGTTCTTATAGCGTCCCGGAGTTACAGGCCTGAAATCTACAATCACGTTTTGGTGGAAACTCTTGCGCCCGTAAACGGCGAAATGAAATGGATTGCAATCGACACGACCCCGTTAGATGCTAATGGCAAGTATTTTCCTTTCGGCGTCAGGCCTCCTTCATACAAAGCCAAGGAAATGGGGGTAAGATGAAATACAGCGACAACCCGGCAGCATTGCTTCTCGTACCATTATTTCTGTTAGTCGGCGGCGGCGTAGCGGCGGCGGCAGTTATAATGAAAAAGAAGAAGGAAGGCTTCCAGCATCCCGTTCTCCCGAATGCCTCTGAGTATCCATACGGCCAGCAGCCCACAAACCAGCCGACAACCCATGCCCCTTACGGCGCCAACCCAACCGAAATAGTTAAGAATGCTCAAGAGCAATACAAGAAATATGGCCCGGGAATCAAGGATGCGGCCCAAACAGCCTACGATATATTCAAGAGCGGCGAGACCCCGCCACAAAAACCCGCCGAAAAATCACTCGATGAAATGAACACGAGCGAAATGTCGGTATATTTCGAGCAGCGAGCCAAGACAACCGGCAAAGAGCCTACCGATGAAGAAATGAAAATATACTTCCGGCAAATGGAAGAAGAAGAGGCCAAGAAAGCAGAGGCCAGCGGCGAGGCCAAGCCCGGAGACCTCGATAAGGCGAAGAAGGCGGCGGGGCCCCTGTCATTAGTAACGGGAGCGGCCAAGGGAGCATGGGCCGGGGTATCGGCGGCGGCCAAAGGGGTGGCGGCCGGGGTATCGGCGGCGGCTCCCGTCTTAGTACCGTTGGCTATAGTTGCGGCGGTCGGCGTTACGGTCAACAGTTATCGCATGGCGATGAAAAAATACGACAAATATGACGACCTCTATGATGCCTATCGCGCCAACGCAATTACATACGCAGAAGCAACGAAAAAAATTAAAAAAGCTATAACCACAATGAGGATAGGCAAACAAGACCTCTTACGTAAGATTGAAAACATGAAAATAATCGTCAATGCGGTGGCGGGAGAGTAGTATGCCTTTGCAATATGTAAAATATATAAAACCTTTTCCGAGAATGAAAGTCCCGGGGATGAGCGGCTTGGGGAGAATGCCTTGGGAGCAAAAAAAGAAAAAGAAAAAGAAGCAATCGGAAGAGGCATTCGCCCTGATGCAGGCGCGAAAGAAAGAATTCGAGGAAGCACAGAAAGTAGCGGAAGAACTTAAGGTGGAAATAGAAGAGCTCGGGAAAGTGCTCGGGATACTCGCCGAGGTAGCTAAGGCGAAAGGCGTACCTGAATCGAAAATAAATGAACTTGTAATGAAGGAAGCTCCAAAGGGAGTTGTAGCATAAACGGAGGTAAAAATGAAAAGAAGAGGAAGGGTTAAGTTGCCGAGAGGCTACTATCTTTGCAATACGGCCAAGAAGGGCGGGTTGCAGGCGGGTGACAGCATGCAAACAATGCCCGTCGTCGCCAACTTGGGCCAGGAAAATGACGTAAGGCCCATTCCGGTGAATGAAGCCACCGAGTACAGAACGGTAGAGACCGCGATGGCTGGCGCTCAATTGCTCGGTACGGTAATCAGGCTCGGCGCAATCGCGCTTCTCGGTTATCTCGGATACAAGGTTGTGAAAGGTGAAATATAATGCCTTTTAGCAGAAAAGAAACAGACCTTGCATCAGATATGAGGATGCACCGGCTTACAGACAAATATAGAAATGGGACTCGAAGGGAAGTTGTTACTCCTGATATGGTCGAGAGCTACGGAGCCCGACTAAGAGCCCGGATGAGCCCAAAAACCATTGTCGGCAAAGAGGATATTAAAGAAACATTCTCTTTCGAGGCGCCCGCAAGGGATTCAAAACTCGGAGCATACAAGGAGGTAGGCATGATTAGAGGACGCTCGAAAAGCGCCTATAACATCATTACTGGAAAGGGCGAAGTTGGGAAGAAAAGAATGGTGTTGACCGCTCCCGATAGCGGCCAACCGGCAGGGGTCAGCGACTACGTTACCACGCAGCAGATGCAGGGGCTCGGGCAGGCCACGGTTTCAGCGGAAGCCCTCTGGAGAAGAGACCTTGATGATTTCAGCAAGGACATCCAAGGGATGCACATGTTCACGACAAACAGTCAGGAAATACGCTACTACCAAAAAGGACAAACGCTCGTCGAGAACGGCAAAAAAATATTCGCCAACAATCCTCAAATGCTTGCCGCCATCGCGCCAATCGAGGGAGAGCTCGGCAGATGGCGCGACCACAGGGCATGGGCCTTGACTCAGCAGCAGGGCACCGAAAACAGGGTTTCTATTGGCAAGATTCAAGACAGGATGATTAACGCGCTCAACTACGCGAGAACGGCGATGGGCATAGCGGCTATTCCGGGCGGGAACATTATACCCGAAATGAACATCCCCGATGGCCAGCTTCCGAATATCCCGGGCGCTCCGGGGACTCCCAAGCCTCCAGCGCCCGCGCAGCCAGTGCCGACTACGCCGAGCGAAAAGGCTCTTGCTCCGAAGTCATGGCTACAGAAAAACAAGACGCTCGTTGGAGGCGCGGCATTGCTAACTCTGCTCATAGGCGGATATGTCTGGGTGCAAAGAAGAGGATAATAAATGGGAAAACCGGCATACATAAAAATCAATGGCAAGACCGTAAAAGGCGAATGGCTTGAGCCTGAAGAGATGCCCTTCATAGCAAATCCGCAGGTTGCCAATACGGTCATGTTCATTGCAGGTGCCGGGCTGGCAGCCATGAAGGCAATTAGAAATATTTCCGGAGTTGCCCTGAACTCCTCTTTGAAGACAAAAATACAAAGGGCCCTGCCTTGGGCTTTCGCTTCTGGGGCGACTTTTTTGATAGCCCCGGCATGCGGCAAGGCCAAGAATCCATTACGAGCCATAGGCGCTCTTTTGGGACTTAAAGCGGTAAATGACTATGTAAGGAAGGAAGATTAGATGGCCGATGAGGTTGTGACAATCAGCATTGGCGGAAAGCTTCGCACCTTCACGAGCAGACCATTAGGGCCCGAAGACGCGCAAACGGCCGCGAAAACGCTCGCCGTATTTTACCAGACCGGCGAAGAGCTAAAGGTATGGCGAGATAACTTAATGGGATTAAGAGATATAGCCTATACTCAATGGCCCGAGTTTGTCAGAATGAAAATGCTTCCTCTTATCCCAAGAATGTCAGAAGAGCAATATAAGCTTTTCGAGCAGGTTGATAACCGCATCAAGGAAACATATGATTTGCTGTCAGGTCAATACGGCAAGGCTCAAAGCGATTGGGATTCGCTCCTCCCTCATATGAACAAGATGAAGGAAGAGCTCGGGATAGCCGGTTTCGGCTATCTGGGTAATCCCGTCCCCGTCCTGATAATAATAGCAGTCATAGCGGTAGCGGCCTCAGCCGCAACGGTCGGGACAACCCTGTATCTCAGGGAGAGGGAAATCACCGAGAGGGCCTTGCAGCCCATCAAGGCTTACAATGAAGCTGTTTCCAAGAAAGTGGAGCTCACAGAGCAGACCATCAACAAAATAGAAGAGCTCAACAGGGACATTATTAATGAAGCCGACAAGGCCAAACAAGATGTAATGGTTAAGACCTACGATGACACCGTGGAGGGTTATCTCTCGGCCTTGGGGAACATCAAGGATGTAGAAAAAACCATTCCAAATATTGTTGAAAAACAGGCCAAATTTGAACAGGCGGTATCGCAGGAAAATGGGGCCCTGGGCTGGTTAAAACATATCCCCCTTATACTTCTGGGGGTTGTTGGGGTAATGGTAGCTCCGTCTATAGCACAATCATTACCTAAAAGGAAATAGAGATGGCAAACTATCTATTCAAAAATCCGGAAAAAGGCAAAAGACGGCCGCCGAAGGAATGGTTTTATTATACGGTCGAGCGCGTGAAGCAAAGACTCAAGAAACGAGGCTTCAAGCATCGTCCGGGCAGCCCTTATAAGACCATACCGCAAGTTGCCAAGGCCATAGTCGG
>WJKZ01000085.1 GCA_014728785.1 Candidatus Omnitrophota bacterium | reverse complement strand
TGCCGCATCGAATGCGCGGTGAGGAACTCCCATGGCAACATCGCCGAACATCTGGATAAAACGACGGTAAGAATCCCAGGCAAAACGGGCATTGCCGGTAAGCTCAGCCAAACCCTCCACTGATTTATCGTTGAGGCCAAGATTTAGAATAGTATCCATCATCCCCGGCATAGAAACCGCGGCCCCGCTCCTGACGGAAACCAAAAGGGGATTATTTTTATCGCCGAATTTCTTGCCTAAGGATTTCTCAAGTTTTTTTAAATTCGCTTCTATCTGGCTGTCCAGACCGGCGGGATACTTTTTGTTATTTTCATAATAAGATTTACATACTTCTGTGGTCAAGGTAAAACCGGGGGGTACCGGTAGCCCTATATTTGACATTTCTGCAAGATTTGCACCCTTGCCTCCCAGCAAGGTTTTGAGGGTTGCGTTTCCGTCTGCTTTTCCTTTACCGAAGAAATAAACATACTTCTTTGCCATAATGAGCCTCCTTTACCGTGATTGTTCTGTATTTATCCTGTTTTTAATATAATTCAAAACGTTTGTTATTCCTACTCTTTCCTGAAACATAGTATCCCGCTCTCTGACGGTCACTTTTCCGTCACTTAAACTATCTACGTCTACTGTAACACAAAAAGGAGTACCTATCTCATCTTGACGACGATATAGTTTGCCGATAGATGCTGTATCGTCATAAAGGGCAGGAAACACATCTTTTATATCATAAAAAATTTTTTTTGCAAGCTTCACCAGATCCTCTTTGTTCTTGAGAAGTGGAAATACTGCGGACTGATAGGGAGCCAAAGCCGGTTTTAGCTTAAGGACTGTCCTCTTCCTGCCTCTGACTGTTTCTTCGCAGAATGCGTCGGATATGATTGCGAAAAAAGTGCGGTCAACGCCTGCGGAAGGTTCGATTACATAAGGCGTTAACTTCTCATTCTTCTCTGTATCGAAAAAGGTTAAATCTTTTTTACTCACCCTTGAATGCTCGCTCAAGTCGAAATCTCCCCGGTTGGCAATACCTTCGAGTTCGCTCCATCCAAAAGGAAAGTTAAATTCGATATCCGTACAGGCTTTTGCATAGTGAGCCAGTTCATCCTTAGAATGCTCCCTTATGCGGAGATTATCCTCTCTTATACCCATTTCCTCTATATAAAACCTGTATCTTTCCTCTACCCACTTCTTATACCACGAAGCGGAATCCTGCGGCCAGACAAAATACTCTATTTCCATCTGTTCAAATTCTTTCATGCGGAAAATAAAACTCCCTGTGGTAACTTCATTGCGAAACGCTTTACCGATTTGGGCTATCCCTACGGGAATTTTTTTATGGGTAGATCTTAAGACGTTAATAAAGTTAATGAATATCCCCTGAGCTGTTTCGGGACGCAAATAGGCATAATAAGGCTGAGTTTCCGTAGCGCTTACATTAGTCTTAAACATCAGGTTAAACTTCCGGGTAGGGTTATCTTCGGTAGATATATCTACCTCGCATTCGGGACATCTGTAACAGGTATCGTCTATCTTTTCCAGCTTATCGATACGAAAACGCTTTTTACACCGGGGACAATCGATAAGCCAATCAGCAAATCCTTTTAAATGGCCTGATGCCTCAAAGACCTTTTCATGCATTATTATACTACTGTCCAGGCCTACTATGTCTTCCCTTTTCTCTATGTATTTATCCCACCAGATATCTTTAATCCTCTTCTTAAGTTTAGCTCCCAGAGGTCCGTAATCCCAGACACTGGAAAGTCCGCCGTATATCTCGGAACCTCCGAAGACGAACCCCCTGCGCCGGCAAAGAGAAACTATTTTATTTAACTTATTATCATTATCCATAGGTTGATATTATACCCTAAAAACTATATTTTTTAAGTATTTTTTTGGCTCGCTTCTTAATTTGGGTAGTCAGTCAAGTACATCTATCTCGTCGGGATGATGCGCTATTATTTCCGGGCCGTTGTAGGAACGTATTCTGCCCGTAACTTCTATAGTCCTACCTTTATAAAATTTTAGGGGGTCGATATCTCTTGCTCTAAAACTACGCAGGCTATCTTTGAAGATCACCACCGTGAAATCTGTCCTCCAGTCATCCCCGAAGTTAAGATAAATACACTTTTCTGATTCGCCGGTATCCTTTACCTCACCCCTCACAC
>WJKZ01000011.1 GCA_014728785.1 Candidatus Omnitrophota bacterium | reverse complement strand
TAAATAACCTGATCTTTTAAATTGAAAGGAAGTTCCTTTCCTTTCCTTATAAGGCTGACCAATCTCCTATGAGCCTGGTCTCTTGCGGTATAGATAACCCCTGAAACCAGAACCTCTTCCCCTGCCTTAAGAAATCCGACTGCGTCCTCTGACAGAGGTGATTTTATCTTCTTCATAAAAACTATACCTGAAAGTTTAATTAACTCTTAATCAATAAAAAAAGAATTACTCCTTAACGCATGACAGCTTATGTTGACCCCTACCGGTAAACCCGCTATATGTGTAGGAAATTTAACTATCTTTACCGCCAGACAGCTAAATCCGCCTCCCATACCCATAGGGCCTATTTTCAAGGCATTTATTCTTTTATATAACCTGCTTTCCATTTTTCTTAAAATCGCGTCGGGATTTTCTCTATCCACCCTGCCCATCAAAGATTTTTTTGCCATAAGCATCGCCTTATCGGAAGTGCCTCCTATACCTACTCCTACAAAAAAAGGAGGGCAGGCCTCAGGACCTGCATTTCTTGCGCTCTCAACGATAAACTCATCTATCTCCCCCTCAGTTGCCGTAGGATTAAACATCTTAAGTGCGGATTTATTTTCACTTCCGAACCCTTTCGGAAAAATAGTTACTTTTGTGCGCCTGCGACGGTTCGAGAAATCCAAATGAAAAATAAACTGCTCACTCTCTAACCTCTCCCTGCTTAAAGGACTTACGATGGATTCTCTTAAGTAATTATCCCTGTATCCCCGCTTTATCCCCTCCTTAGCTGCTTCAATAAGTGTATAATCAAAGGTAGCGTTTTTGCCGATTTCTATAAATACCATCGGCATACCGGTATCCTGACATATTGCTACTTTTTCCTTTTTAGCCTTACGCGCATTTGACAATATCCAAAGAAGCGCTTTTTTAGCTCTCGGTTTCCGTTCAAGCCGGTAAGCTCTTTCAAGAAGCCTAAAAGCATCTCTGCGTAATGAAAAATGAGATAAGGCTACAGCTTTCTCTATCTTCAGGGTAAAATCCTTGTGTTTAAAATATTTTTTTTCTCTCTTCACTTAACTCCCAACTGTTTGTGCAATTGGCTCAAAACCCGGACATCCAGGCCCTTCGCTTTGCAAAAATATGCAAAACTTTCGGCCTTTTTCCTTAATATATCTTCAAAAGGATTCTGCAACTGCAGAATAAAAGGTATTTTTTTATCTATATCCCTAATGATACGGATAGATTTCTCTATATCAGCCCTTTCGGTATTTTCCCCTACCACTGCCTTTACAAACACAATTTTTCTTCGTCCTATCCCAAGAAATTCTCTGTGCTCTTCCCAAAAAGAACCCAGCCTGGCAGAAGAAGGCAATTTAAAATCCATCGCTACCACATCAATACAATCTATTACTTTCGCCAGCTTAAAAGGCAGGGTCCCGTTAGTTTCAAGATAAACCACTTTAGATCTCTTTTTCAAGCCGCCTGTTACCTCTCTTAAAAAATCATCCTGGAGAAGAGGCTCTCCTCCGGTTAAAGAAACAGAGTCGTAAGGAGCTAACCGGTCAATTTTTCTTAAAGTATCTCCGGCATCATAAAAATTGAAAGTACCTGTATCTGTGTCACAAAAAGAACAGTTAAGGTTGCACCCCGAAAACCTGACAAAAACCTGGACCGCACCCTGGTAAAGCCCCTCTCCCTGTATACTTTTAAAAATTTCGTTTATGCGTCCGCTGGCCATATCAATACTCGGCTAAAGAAAAATATCAATATTCAGTTTGAAATATTTTTCAACAAAGGGTCGATTAAACCCAGGCTCCTGAAAGCCTGTATCCTAAAACGGCAGCTATCACACTTACGACAAGGGCTCATCCTGCCTTCATAACACGACCAGGTGTCTGTAAAAGGGACTCCTAACTCGAGGCCAATTTTAATAATATCTTTTTTGCTTTTACGCACCAGGGGGGCTTTCAATTTTATGCCTTTCTCCTTCATGCCCCGGCAAGCCGCTTTCTCGAAACTCCCTAAAAATTCCGGCCGGCAATCCGGGTAACCGGAATAATCCTGGGTATGAGCCCCAATAAAAACAGATTTAGCACCTATACTCTCCGCCAGAGAAAATGCATAGCTTAAAAAAACGATATTTCTTCCCGCTACATAAGTAAGAGGTATTCCTCTTTTAAGGTTTCTGCTGCAGGGAACCGAAATATCTTTATTCGTAAGGCTCGAATTTGCCCAGGGAAAGCTTGTCTTAACAACATAATGTTTTATCTTTCTTTTCCGGGCAATCTTTTTAGCCGCAAGCAATTCTTTTCTGTGTCTCTGTCCATAATCAAAAATCAACGCCGTAGACTCATACCCTTTGCTTAAAGCATAATAAAGAACGGTAACAGAATCTATACCACCGGAAAGCAAAACCACGGCCTTTTTTCCGGATTCTTTTATCTTATTTCTTTTTCTCATTCCCGATACATAGCGCAGGAACTATCGGTTTCCCACACTCTCACTTCATCCAAACGGCAGTGCTGATTCTCTGCGTTCTTTTTAAGTTTTTTAAAAATATACTTTGATATCTCTTCGGAACTGGGACTAATACCCGAAAAACACTCTAAGTCATTTAAATACTTATGATCCAGCTTCTCCAGGACTTCGTTAGTTATTTTTTTTAATCGTGCGAAATCCATAATCATTCCGCTGCTATCCGTTTCCTCTCCGGCAAGTATTACCTCCACTTTCCAATTATGTCCGTGTAGAGACTCACACTTGCCTCTATAGTTTTTCAGGGAGTGAGCCGCACTGAACTGTGTTACTATTTTTACTCTATACATTTATCATCCGGGGTTTAGAAATCTTCCTTTTCAGGAACAAACGGGCCAGATTAATAAAATTTCTCGATTCATCGCTGACATAAAACCGTTTCCTGCCTTCTTTCTTTAGAGGATTAAGTAAATCATTATTTTGCAATATATTCCTGGCATGGCCGGCAACTTCTTTCGCTGAGTCAACAACAAACACATTTTTCAGATAGCCTGAAATTTGCCTTTTCAGTAAAGGATAATGAGTACAGCCCAGGATTATGGTATCGATTTTCTTTCTTTTAAAATAATCTAAATACATTTTTATGGCCTCATCAACCAGCTTCCCCTTCAGTATACCCTCCTCGACCAGAGGAACGAAAACGGGACAAGTCCTGTTGTAAACTTTTAATTTTCTGTTCAGCTTCAATATAGACCCTTCATAGCTCCCACTTTCGATTGTAGATCTTGTACCTATTACACCTATCTTTCCCTTTGAAGAAAATTCTACCGCCTTCCGCACTCCTGCTTCGATCACCCCTATTATAGGCAAGTTAAATATATCCTGGAGATAATCAAGAGCCAGGGCTGAGGAGGTATTACAGGCTACAACGACCATCTTTACCCTTTTTTGAAGTAAAAAAAGGGTATTTTCTGTACTAAATTTTTTTATCGTCGAGGTAGATTTATTACCATAAGGCACCCTGGCCGTATCGCCGAAGTAGATAATATCCTCACAGGGTAAGATTTTTTCTATTTCTCTTAAAACAGTCAGCCCCCCCACTCCCGAATCAAAAATACCTATAGGCCTTTTCTTCATTTTTAAAATTACTTAATATTTTTTAACGTTTTGGCGGTCTGTATAGCGCTTATCCAGCTCCTCAAGCGCCATGGCAATACCCTGGCTAATCTGTTTCTGGTAATATTGTTTTCTTAATGTTTTCTGTTCGTAATAATTAGTCAGATAGCCTATTTCTACCAACACAGAAGGCACATAGGCAAATCTTAAGACGTAAAAAGGGGCTTTCCTGGGAGATTTTACTGTAAAACCCAAATTCTTAAAAGTAGAATAAAGTAAATTTGACATCTCAACCGATAGAGAATGATTCCGGGTAAGAAGGATATCCCAGAGAATAGTTTTTATATCATGCGGCAGCCTTTTGTCGTAAAAATCTTCCAATCTCGCTAACTTTGAAGCCCTTTCCATGCTATTGAGACGGGAAGGCGTAAGGTAATATATCTCTACACCTCTTACCTTTCTGGAAGTATTGGCATTTGCATGCACGCTGATAAAAAAATCGGCATCGTAATGTTTGGCTATATTAACCCTTTCTCTAAGCGTCAGGTATACATCTCTGTCCCGGGTAAGCACAACCCTGTAACCTTGTCTTTCCAGTTCCGATTTTAGAAATCGGCTGACTCTCAGGTTTATATCTTTTTCCTTTACGCCCCAGGGAGAGACCGCTCCCGGGTCTTTTCCTCCGTGGCCGGGGTCTACAACCACAGTTTTAATCCTGAATGCCGGTTTGAAAAACTTTAACTCCTGTTGTGCAATTAAGTCTTTAAGACCGGAGGGGAGCATTATCTCCCCCCTGTGATACAAAGATTTATTTCTTAGAGAAAAGGGAGAGTTATTCAGAAGAACCAGGGAAGAATTAAGCAAAATCTTTATCTCTTTTTGCTCGGAGTATAGATTAACAACATCATCCAGTGTGTCAAAACCCCACCGGAATCCGTTCTTTAGACAAAAATCTTCAAGGCTGACATAACCGCCTGCTTCATAGCTCCTACCGGGGAAACGTCCGGGGGTTGTTGCGCAGGCGCTAAAGAAAAAAACCGATAAAAAAATAATTAAATTTCTCATAAGCCGAGCAGTAAAGAAGCTATTTCAAAATAGATAAAAATACCGACGACATCTACGATTGTGGTTATTAAGGGCCCGCTCATAAGAGCAGGATCCAGGCGTAATTTACGAAAAATAATCGGCAGGGCTGCCCCTAAAATAGCCGCAAACATTACAGTACAGCCCATCGCTACACCTACCGAAAGACTCAGCATCCATTCGCCGCTCTCCTGTATTATAACCCTCATCAGACCTACGGCAGCCAGAATTACACCTATGGCTATACCAAGTAGAGACTCCCTGAATACTACTTTAAAGAAATCCTTTACATTAACATCGTTTGTAGTTAACCCTCTGATTATCATCATCGCCGATTGCATACCGGCGTTACCGCCGGTAGCAATAAGAACGGGAAGAAAAAAAGTTAATGCTATCCATTGTCGCATAACCCCCCCGTAATTTTTTATGACCAGGCTTGATAAAGATTCAAGGATAACCAGAACAATCAGCCAGAAACTCCGTTTCCAGATAAGCTCGAAAAAGTTAGCCTTCATATAAGGTTTATCCACCGGTAAAACTGCGGCTATCCTTTCAAAGTCTTCAGTCGCTTCGTCTTCTAAAACATCGACTAAATCGTCAAAAGTAACTATCCCCAGCAATTTATCATTATTGTCTACTATCGGCAAAACCATCAAGTCGTACCTTTTAAAAATATTCGCAGCTTCTTCCTTATCGGTAAAAGCGCCTACTGCTATGACATCCCTGTACATAATCTCTGATATCGTTTTATCGGGCCTGTTCAATACAAGGTTTTTAAGAGAAACTATACCTCTGAGACGCTTGGTCTTATCCAGCACATAGCAATGATATACTGTCTCTTTCTTTATACCTACATTTCTTATATGAGTAAGTGCATCTCTTGCAGTCATATCTTCATAAAGCTGGACAAAATCCGGAGTAATAAGCCTTCCCACAGACTCCGGCGGATAATTCAATATCTCCAGAGCTATTTTGCGTTCATCGGGAGAAAGCATGTTCAGGAATTTTTTCACTACTTCTGCGGGCATCTCCTCCAGAAGTTCGGTTCTGCCATCCGGGGACATCTCATTTAATATATCCCTTATTTCCTGGCTGCTTAAAGTTTTAAGCATGTTCTCCTCTTCCTCCCGTGGCAAATACTCAAAAACATCTATGGCTCTGTCGTAAGGCACCAGACGGAATACTAAAACTTTATGGTAAGGGACGGCGAGATTTCTTATGAGTTCGGCTATATCTTCGGGATGGAAAGGCAGAATATTCTTTATCTCGGCATACTTTCTATCCCGAATCAAATCTGTTATCTCTTTATTCAGGTCTTCTATGTTCGGCCTCATACTAACTTTTAAGGTTTAACCATTTCAATTAAAATACAGGAAAATTATACCATTGGTCATACAAAAAGCAAAAACAAAACAAAAATGCCACTGGTCGGCAAGGCGGACCTGCCTCGCTGCGCTCATCAAGGCTGGTAGCTCAAAGTCCGATGGTTCTTGGCTCTTAGCTAGCAGTTGACAGAAGTCAGAAATCAGAAGTCAGAAGGCAGAAGGACGAGGGATGAAGGACGATAGGCGATGAGAGCTCATGGCTCTTGGTTCGTGGCTCATAGCTTAATTGAGGCTAAATCCGGTTTGGGTTTGGTCTTCGGCAGCGTATCGTAAGCGGTTTCGTCTTCGGTTTCGGCTTATAAATTATTAATAACGACAGACGAGGGAAGATAATAGCTCATGGCTCATTGCTCATAGCTCATAGC
>WJKZ01000010.1 GCA_014728785.1 Candidatus Omnitrophota bacterium | reverse complement strand
TAAAACTCATTATAGCTGAGCTTTTTAGCCAGGCCGCCTGTCCCGCCGCTGATAAGACTGGTAAGCCATATAAATCCAAAAACCACAGCAATTACCAGAAAAGCTGTGCGCATGAAATTAGTATTGGGTTTCTTATTATTTTTCTTATCCATACTTATGCTATTATACTTTAATGAAGAACAAAATCAACCCATTCAATTTTCTCCAAAAGGCGGTCTTTAAAACAAATAATACGAATATATCGAGCATTGTATGTCTCCCCCGGCACTGAAGGAAATACTCCCGTCTGCCTAAGCCGTTTTTTTTAAAACCGTAGACTCCAAAACCAAACATCTATCTGTCTTTCGTGCTAACATAAAGGGCAAGTCTACTACACTTCCGCAGGGACGACTATGTATCAAATCTTTTATCTCATCTAAATGCCTGGTTTCAATGCGGCGGGTATTCCCCTTCAATTCTTCTATGGCTATCATCAAAACATTATTGAATATTGCCGGAACCAGTTGTTTCATGCCTTTCAGGTCGAGTGAAAGGGTTCTGGTTGATTCTTTAAGCTTTAACCGGTCAAATTTATCTCTTGAAAAAGAACTTATAAAGTCATAATCGAGTGCAACGTTGCAACAAATATTGTAGAGGCTATCCTCTATATTCGGATTCATGCGCCTAAGCAGTGGTAACAGTTGCAAGCGAATTTTATTACGCAGAAATTTGTCCTCAAAATTACTCTTATCCAGACAATAATCTATTTTCTCTTCTCTTAACTTCGAAATTATGTCTGTTTTTCTGATTTCAATAAGAGGACGTATGATTTGCACACTCTTGTATTTGCTTAAAGGCAAGAACCCCCTCAAGCCTTTAAGGCCTGAACCTCTAATAAGGCGCATCAGCACTGTTTCGGCCAAATCATCTTTATGGTGGGCTAAACTTATTTTTTTTATCTTGGTTTGACGACAACATTTCATAAAAAAATCAAACCTTAAGTTCCTGGCGGTTTGCTCAATAGAGCCCTCTTTGCAAAACCTTCTTACATCTCTTTTCTCGCTGATAAGCTTAACTTTTACCTCCTTACACAACTTTCTGACAAATCCTTCCTCCTCATCCGCTTCTTTTCTCAAAGAATGATTAAGGTGGGCACAGACCAGTGTCAGTTTGTAATCATCCTGTATTTTTAAAAACTCATGCAGCATAAAAACCGAATCCGGACCGCCGGAAATCCCTAAAATTATACGGTCTTTCTTTCTTACCAGTTTATATTTTTTCACAGTATCTAAAAGACCCATAGGTATACCTCATTTTCGCAGATAAGAGAAGTGTATTATTATACCACATTTGATATAATGTTTATATCCGTAAGGTCAGCTGCATCAGGCACTAAAACTATGAAGATACTCGCCTTAAACCCCTGGATAACGGATTTCGCCGCTTATGATTTCTGGCTTAAACCCTATGGTTTTCTGGTACTGCTCACCTACCTTAAAAGGAAAGGTTTTGAAATAGACTACATAGATTGCCTGGATGAAAAGATAATTTCCAATAACTTCGGAAGAGGCAGTTACCCTCATAAAAACCTACCCAATCCCCAAATACTTTCCGGTTTTCCCCGCCTGTTTAAACAATACGGTGTAGAAGAAGAGCATTTAATCGAAAAAATTAAAAAAAGAGAAGCCGATTACATACTCCTTACTTCATCTATGACTTATTGGTATCCGGGAGTAAAAAAGATAAGCAGAATCCTGAAGGAATATCTGCCCGGAAAACCTCTGATATTAGGAGGGGTATACCCTACGCTTTGTTACGAGCATGCCAGAAATAATATATCCTGCGACCTGGTTATAAAAAACAATGAAATGGATAAATTTTTCAAGTTTATCGGTACAGATTATAACCGGCAAGAGCTGTACTCCACTCTCCCGGAATATGAACTCTTTTATCCCTGCTTAGATTACGCGGTACTTCGAACTTCATGGGGATGCCCTTACCGGTGTCCCTATTGCGCCGTGAAAGAACTACATCCTGATTTTTTCAGGGTACCGGAAGAAAAAATAATCGCTTTTTTAACAAAACACACCAATAAAGGGGTAAAAGATTTCGTCTTTTACGACGATGCGCTACTCTCCGGAAAAGAATATATAAAAAAAGTGCTTAAACAATTAATTTCCATAAAAAAGAATATCAGGTTCCACACTCCCAATGCCCTTCACCTAAAATATCTGGATGAGGAACTGGCCTGTTTACTTAAAAAAAGCGGTTTCCATAATCCGCATTTCGGATTAGAAACAACAAATCCTTTATTGCAGCAGACCTGGGGAAATAAAGCCAACACCGATAATTTAATAAAAGGGATAGATTACCTCAAAAAAGGAGGCTATAGAGAGGGGGAATTTAGTGTGTATATGTTACTGGGATATCCGGGGCAAAAGTTAGCAGAACTAAAAAAAGAAATCGAATTCGTTAACTCTCTGGGGGTTAAAATATCTCTGGCCGAATTTTCTCCGGTCCCAAAAACACAAATATTTAACCAATATCAAAAAAAACTGAGGGAACCTTTGCTGCAAAATAATTCTGTCTTTACCATTATAGGGAGAGAAAATATAGAAGAAATCCGCAAACTGAAGAATTACGTCAAGGATTTGAACAAAAAAATTACAGCCTTTTCCAGTCCCTGACCTTACTGTTGTAAAATAATATTTTAAGTGCACGGGAATCGTAAATCCAGGACTCGTAACCTTCAAGTGTGGTATCTATCGCATCAGGCAGGCCTATAAAAGAAATAACTTCATTTTTTGTATCGCCTACGGTGATAGCTTCTCCTTCGGAGGTAAGGTAATAATCTTTCTTTTCCCGCCCCTCTCCAAAACCTTTTTTAAGATCAAGGCCCACAGCCCCTTCTTTTACGCCGACATAATCCCTCATACTCGCACAACCCAAGAATTGAAGAGTGAAAACAAGTATTACTACAAATTTATACATTCCCCCATCCTTATTTGAAAATAATTAGTTTTATAATATTCTTTTAAGACCTGGGAAGCCTCAAAACCGGTGCAATGAGAAGGACCTACGTTTTCTACGCCTAATTTCCTGAGTTCACCGGCAAGATATGTTACATACCTTCTTTCTTTGTCCATAAGATGAAACCCTCCTATAAG
>WJKZ01000084.1 GCA_014728785.1 Candidatus Omnitrophota bacterium | reverse complement strand
GGAGAGGTTGATTCTACCAATGATATGGCTTTTAAACTGGCTCAAGAAGGTGCGCCCGAGGTAACGGCGGTATATTCCGACACCCAAAAGAAAGGAAGAGGCCGCAGGGGCAGAGAGTGGTGTTCGCCCCCCGGAGGCATATATGTATCTTTTGTAGTCAGGCCCGCCAGAGCTCTGCAGGAGTTAAAATTTCTGCCGGTGATAGTTTCCTATGCTTTAATCAAAGTTTTGAGGCAAAACGGCATTAAAGATGCTTACATAAAATGGCCCAATGATGTTATGATTGAAAACAAAAAGGTCGCGGGCGTGCTGGTGGAAGCCAGAGTGTCGGCGAGGGTTGAGTTTGCTGTAATAGGTATAGGCCTTAATGTCAATTCCGAAAGAAAAGATTTACCCTCTCAGGCTACCTCTCTTTGTTTGCAGACTCAAAAGCCGGCGGAAATCAAAGAGATATTTGAAAAGACAGTAGAAGAATTTTTAGCAGTTTATTCAGAATTTAAAGAGAAGGGCTGCCGTAATTTACTTACTTTATCAAAAAAAATTACCGTAATGCCCGCAGACTCTGAATTTTTGCCGGGGGTGATGGAGGGGAAAGAAGCCGGCAATAATAATAGTGGGGATAATGATTTAATATTGGTCAGATGATTGCCGTAGATATAGGGAATACCAGTATCAGTTTAGCATTATTTTCGGGTAAGGATATAAGGGGTTTTTTAAAGTTACCCACCAAAGAAAAAAACAGCTTTAAGCTGAAAAATTTTTTATCGGCTAATCCAAAAGAAGATATTCTGGTTTGTTCGGTAGTGCCACGGGTTACGACCTCTTTAAAAAAGATAAAACGCAAAGTGCTTGTAGTGGGTGAAGATGTCTTTGTCCCCATAAAGTGCGCCTATGTCAGAGATAAGGTGGGTATGGACAGATTAGTGGGCGCATTTGCTGCCAGAAAATTGTTTCCTTCTGTCAGGTTTATACTTGATTTCGGGACCGCCCTGACGCTTGAGTTTTTATCTCTTAAGGGGGAGTACCAGGGAGGTATAATTCTTCCCGGTATAGGCTCCACTCTAAAAACATTGTCGGAATGCGCTTTACTGCCCCAAAAAATCGAATTTAAGCATGTAAGAAAAAGAATACCCAAAAATACAACAGAAAGTATAAATAAAGGGATAGAAGAGGGGTTCCCGCTGATGGTTAATTCCTTAATCAAAAAATACAGAAGGGAGCTGAATTTAAACCCCCGGGAGAAGGCAGTTGTAACCGGGGGAGATGCGGTGCTGATATCTTCCAGGTTTGATTTTCCTTATTCCTATGAGCCTTTTCTGGTATTGAAAGGCCTTAATATCCTTTATTCTCTTAAAAATTCCGACCAACTTTAAGATTTTTTCAAAAAACCTCTTGACAAGGAAAAGGTTGTAAGTAAAATAGTTTAGCACTCTAAGCTTACGATTGCTAATTTAGAATCGAGTTAGCAATTCCTTTTAAATTCAGGTTGGATAAATTAAAGGAGGTGTGTGATGAAGATTAAACCTTTAGGCGACAGGATTTTGCTTAAGACCTTGGAGGCGAAGGAACAGACTAAAGGCGGTATAGTTTTGCCTGATACTGCCAAAGAGAAGCCTCAGGAAGCAGAAGTGGTAGAAGTAGGAGAAGGGAAAAGGAATAAAGAAGGCAAAATTGTTCCGATGTCTTTAAAAGTAGGAAATAAGGTGCTTTATGCTAAATATTCAGGAACGGAAATCAGTGTAGAGGGAGAAGAATACATCATTGTGAAAGAAGACGATGTTTTGGCAATTGTTGAATAAAAGAAGGAGGTAATATATGGCCAAACAATTGATTTTTAACGAAGATGCCAGAAAAGCGGTTTTAAAAGGGGTAGAGATCCTGGCTAACGCTGTAAAGGCAACTTTAGGCCCTAAGGGGAGAAACGCCGTTATAGAAAAAAAATTCGGTTCTCCCACTATCACTAAAGACGGAGTCACTGTTGCTAAGGAAATCGATTTGGAAGAGCCTTACGAGAATATAGGCGCTCAGCTTGTAAAAGAGGTGGCAGAAAAGACTTCAGATACTGCCGGTGACGGTACAACTACGGCGACTGTCCTTGCTGAAGCAATTTTTCGCGAAGGAGTGAAAAATGTGGCGGCAGGAGCAAATCCCATGGCTTTAAAAAGAGGTATAGACAGAGCGGTAGAGGTAGTGGTAGAAGAATTAAAAAGAATCGCCCAGCCCGTAAGCGGAGATAAGACAAAAATAGCTCAGGTTGCCACCATTGCTGCTAACGGAGACGCCAAGATAGGCGAGCTGATAGCCGATGCTATGGAAAAAGTCGGAAAGGACGGGGTTATCACTGTAGAGGAAGCCAAGTCAATGGATACCACCATGAATGTGGTAGAAGGTATGCAG
>WJKZ01000083.1 GCA_014728785.1 Candidatus Omnitrophota bacterium | reverse complement strand
TACTTAAATGGCAGGAAAAACATCGACTCTACGCCCTCTTACCCGGAATCTTTTCTCCACCACTATTTTTAAAGCCTGGGGATAAAGCCGGTGTTCTAATCTGTGGATAGCTTTCTCCAGCTCCTCGGGGCTCCACCCTTCTTTTACCCTGACCGGTTTCTGTAAGATTATAGGGCCGTTGTCTATATGCTCATCTGCAAAATGAATAGTTACCCCGGTGATCTTTACGCCATGCCGGTAGGCATCCTTAATGGCGCAGCCTCCCTTAAAAGCCGGTAGTAAAGAAGGATGTATATTTAAGATTCTGTTCTCAAACTTTTTGATGAGAAAGGGTGATAGAAATCGCATATATCCTGCCAGCAAAACATAATTGATATTTTTTTTCTTTAAAAGTTTAAAAATTTCTTTGTCCAGCGCCAGGGGGGTTTTGAATTTTTTCGGGTCAAGAAAAAAGTCAGGGATACCTAAACGTGTGGCCCTCTTTCTTACGTAGGCATTCTTTTTGTCGGTTATAAGCATCTCTAATTTAACCTTACCTCTGAATTTTTTTACACTTTTAGCCAGGGCTTCGAAATTACTCCCGTTACCGGAGGCCAGTATCGCGATTTTTATCTTCATAGTTAAAAATGGTTATATTTTTCTCAGTACCTCTGCTTTGAATTGATGATGTCCCCGCTTTAATATAAATTTAAAAGCAAGATAATACAGGAAAAGAATTATTACTCCTGCCGCAAAACTTATAATCTCTTCTTCTGTACGCAGGAAGAACACCGTTAGTGTAAAAAGCAATGCCGGCAGAAAAAAAGCGGCAAAAGACGTAATAAGGCTTCTTGATTCTTTGAGCCCTATTTCCAGCTCATCCCCAACAGAGATATTTAGATTGCCCTTTTCCATAACAATCTCAGAACCGGCTCCATAACAGAACTCTCTGGCCCGGCAGCCGGAACAGATCTCTTTTCTTTTTATTTCTACATCCAGTTTACCGTCCCTTACTCTCTTTACCCGGACTATTTCTTTAATCATTTATACTGAAAATACATTTAGTAGGACATTTATTTTTGCCTTCTATCAATGGCCCGGCAGAAGATATCTTTTCGTATTCAACCCGGGAAAGGTTATCTTTAAGTTTATAGGGAGATTCGGTAACCCTGGTGCAGAGACCGCAGCCAATGCAGCCTTTTTCACATACTTTTTTAACCAGTAAAGTTTTATCCTTGTTACTGCAGGCTACATAACAGTTAGCGGTTTGGCTTCGGGGTATAAAAACAAACAGATTACGGGGGCAGACCTCGATGCATTTCCCGCAATTTATGCACTTGTTTTGATCGATGCGGATCCTCCCCTCCTCCATATAAATAGCTTTAGCAGGGCACATCTTAAGACAATCCCCCAACCCTATACATCCGTAAGGGCAATCCAGCCCTCCGCCTATGCTCTCGGCAGCTCTGCAGGTAAGAGGACCGATATATTCGGTTGAGAGTTTTTTTTCATCTTTTTTGGCTCCACACTGGCATATAAGGAGCTCAGACGGTTTGTGGGTTGGGCCTTTAAGGCCCAGAACTTCACCTATTTCCTTATTTACCTTTTCTCCTGCCGGCAGACAGCCTTTAAAGGTACGCTTTTCTTTCACCGCAGCCTCAGCAAATGCCCGGCAGCCGCTGAAACCGCAGGCACCGCAGTTTAGACCGGGAAGAATTTCCATCAGCTTTTTTATCCGGGGGTCTTCTTCGACTTTCAGCTTTGCGCCCAGGAAAGCCAGAATCAGGGAAAAGCAAAAGCCGATTGAACCTAAAACTATTATCGCTAAAAGAATATTGTCCATCTCTAAGAACTTACTAATCCTGAAAAGCCCATAAAAATAAGTGCAAGCAAACCTGCGGTGATCAAGGTAATCGGAGCTCCTTTGAAGTTACCGGGAACGTCGGCGAAATTTAACTCCTCTCTTATACCCGCCATTATTAAAAGGACGAGAGAAAAACCCAACCCGCCTGAGAAACCAAATATTACTGCCTCAAAAAACTCATACTTTTTTGTAACCATAAATAAAGCGACACCCAGGATCGCGCAATTAGTGGTTATAAGAGGTAAGTATATACCCAGGGATTGGTAAAGAGAAGATGAAAATTTTCTTATGAACATCTCTACTATCTGGACCAGAGATGCGATAACCAGAATAAAAGCTACATACTCCAAAAAAATGAGGTCGAATTTTAAAAGCAGAAGATGATAAATAAGCCAGCTAATGGTTGTAGCCATAGTCATCACAAACGTAACCGCCATTCCCATTCCTATCGAGGATTCAATTTTACCCGAAACCCCGAGGAACGGGCATATTCCCAGAAAGTAGGATAATACCAGATTGTTAACGAGTAAAGTTGATATGAAGATTAAGATCAATTCATTCATAGTGATTTAAGAATAAACAGTTAAGAGTTATCTTTTCCTTCTGTTTTCTATACAATTCATTGCCGATACCAAAAAACCCAATACCAAAAAAGCACCCGCTGGTAATATCATTACTACAAGCGGATTATAGCATGCGGGAAAAATAGTAAAGCCCAGGATATTACCCGAACCAAACAGTTCTCTAATAGAGCCCAAAAGAAAGAGCCCCCAACAGAATCCTACCCCCATGCCGAGAGCGTCTAGAAGAGAAGGCAGGAGCCTGTTTTTGGAAGCGAACGCTTCACACCTGCCTAATATTATGCAGTTGACTATTATCAGGGGGACATAAGGTCCCAGCGCTCTGCTTACGTCCGGGAAAAAAGCTTTAAAAAAAATATCCACGATAGTAACCAGCGTGGCGATAATTACGGTATAGACAGCTATCCTCACTTCATGGGGTATGATTTTTTTAATAAGCGATACTATACACGAGGCAAAAAAAAGGACAAAAATGACAGCTAAACCCATAAAAAGGCCGTTACGGGCTGTATTGGTCACAGCTAGGGTAGGACACATTCCCAGTAACTGTCTAAATATCGGATGTTCTTTCCATAAACCTTTCAAAAATACGTACATTTTGTTTTGAATTTTTAATTTATTTTTTGACGTACTTGCTCTATTCGTTTGTTTAATATATTAACCACTGATTTTGAAGATACAGTTGCCCCGGTTATGGCTTTTATCTGGTTGTCTTTTACGGGTTTTTCTTTGATCAGACTAAGCGGATCAGAAATATTTAAACCTTCAAACTGCTTTTTAAATTCTTCTCCTCTAATCTTCGAACCTAAACCAGGGGTTTCAACCGATTCAATAACCTCAATGCCTATTAAATATTTTAAATCAGGCCCGGTTACTCCCAGGAGAGTAATTTTACCCTGGTAGCCCTGCCCTTTAGCCAGGAAAGCATAACCTACAAGTTGATTTTCTTCGTTTTCGAGACGGTACATATCTTCTACTGAAGTTAAAAGTTCTATTTTTTTTGCCCGGGGTGCTAATTTTTCTATAGACGAGGTGATTCTTTTTTCCTCATTTTCTCTGATTCTCTGGCTGGCACTTTCGTAGACAAAACTGAGCAGAAAAGCGCAAAGCGCACAGGCGAAACTTAAAGCTCCGGTTATTTTGAAAAAGTTTTTATTCATTTTCCATATCCTATTACCTTCCAAACGGGTGCCTGGGGGTATAACGGTTTATCAACGGCGTCAGAGAATTGAAAAACAGAATCGAATACATAACTCCTTCGGGTAAACCGCTGAAATACCTGATTACCATTATTAATACTCCGCAGCCTGCACCGAAAATATATCTGCCTTTTTGACTGATGGGTGTTGTTACCGGGTCTGTGGCCATAAAGAAAGTCCCCAGAAGAAGTCCTCCGCTTAAAAGGTGAAACAATACCGAGGCATTAGCTTGGTTCAGAAACTGAGCTATAAGTGAAACAATTATAACCGAGCCTAAAAGGCTCAAAGGTATCCGCCAGTCGGCGATCTTTCTTATCAGCAGGTATAAACCGCCTGCAATAATGCAGAGAGCCGAAGTCTCACCCAGGCTTCCTGCAACATTTCCGATAAATAATTCTTTCAAGGGGGTCAAAGATGCGCTGAATTTTTGTAACGACAAGGGGGTGGCTGAGGTAACAGTATCAACCGAAAAAGGCTCTGTAAAGGTGGTCATCATTTTAGGGTATGCGGCCATAAGAAACGCCCTGCCGATCAAGGCCGGATTAAAAATATTTGTGCCCAGACCTCCAAAGAGATGTTTACCCACAAGGATTGCGAACAGTGTCCCCAAAATGGCTGCGTACCATTTGGTTGCCGGCGGCAGGGTTAGTGCCAGAAGAAGACCCGTTACTACAGCACTCCAGTCACCGAGGGTCGAAGGTTTTCTTCTTATCCGGTAGATTATATGTTCGGTTAGCAGGGAGACAGATATACACACTGCAATCAAAAAGACAGCCCTTTGGCGGAAAAAATATATTGAAGCAGCAGTTGCCGGTATCAGGGCCACAACTACCTGTAACATCACAAAGGGGGTATCGGCTTTAGCTTTAAGGTGAGGGGAACTACTTATCTGCAACGGCATATTTTTTTCCTGTTTTTACATAGTGTACTAAAGGAATTCGTGAGGGGCAAATATAAGCACAACACCCGCATTCTATACAATCTTTTATATAAAACTCGTTTAGTCTGCCAAATTCCTCGTGTTTGACCATTTTAGCATACATTAAAGGCATCAGATTCATAGGACATACATCCACACATCTGCCGCATTTGATGCAGGGTTGTTCTTCATAATTTTTTGCATCTCTGTTCAGGAACAGAAATCCGCCGGTTCCTTTTAATACGGGGTAATTCAGACAATCCAGTGTTACCCCCATCATTGGCCCTCCGCTGATTATCTTTTTGGGTTCTCCGGCAAAAGAGAGTATTTTTTTCTCAAATAATTCCTGCAGAGTGGTGCCTATGCGGACCCATATGTTTTTAGGCTCCTCAAGCGCGTCTCCGCAAAAAGATACCATTCTTTCAATCAGGGGTTTGTCTAAATATACCGCTTCATAGACGGCAAAGCAGGTAGCGACGTTCTGGACGATACAGCCTACATCCAGGGGGAGTTTATCACCGGATATTTTCCGGCGGGTAGTAGAAAAGATAAGCTGTTTTTCTCCTCCCTGAGGATAAGTTGATTTCAATACCGTGGTTTCAAGACCGGGTATATTGAATTTTTTTATACTGGAAAAGAGATTGATTTTTTTGGCAACATCTGACTTGTTATCCTCTAAGGCAAAAATAACTTTTTTTGGTTTGACTATCCGGCAAATCAATTCCACTCCCTTGCATATTTCTTTCAGGTTCTCCTTCATCAGGCGATAATCCGCAGAGAGGTAGGGTTCACATTCACAGCCATTTATAATAAGAGTATCTATATTTTTAGGAGGTTTCAGCTTCACATGGGTCGGAAAGGCAGCTCCTCCCATACCCACAATCCCCTTTTTTTGTATGATGTCCAACAACTCTTCCGGATATAAACCCCCGACATTACTTCTGGTTTTATAAGATTTTGATTCCTTTGTGCATTTAAGCACCAGAGATTCCATGCGCCCGAAATTCGGATGGTACCAGGGGGTTATATCTGTAACCTTTGAACCTTTGGGCGCGTGGATACAGGCAGAAATGTAACCATTTTGCCGGGCTATTAATTGCCCTTCCTCTACTTCCGCTCCTTTCTCCATGCAGACACTTGCGGGTTTACCCGTATGTTGAGATACAGGAAGATAAAGTTTATCGGGGTTATCGAATTTTTGGCTTTTTATATTATGCTGGGGGTGCTTGTGTTCCTCTATTACTACCATGTTCTCTGTCGGTTAAAATAAAAAACAAGGAAAAGATAGACCCAATTATACCAATTGCCACTATAATTGTAAAGGTGTTGAAGATATCGGCAAGAAAGGAGGCAAGAAACATAGAAACAAGAAACCCCAGGTGGGAAATTAATTCCAGGCCGCTGAATATGCGGCCCAGAAGACTTTCGTCGCTCTCTTTATGTATTAATGCATTAATTCCGATAAAAGCCGGCGAAATCAGAATTCCTAATACGAAAGCATGGAAAAACGCATAGAGAGAAAAAGGGTGGGCTCTCAAAGTAAGGACAAAAAATATCAGGTATAACGAAGCCAGCAAAACAGCAAAATTTATTATTTTTCTTATTGCAAATTTATGGGCTATCCGTCCGTACAACAGTGAACCGAAAAAAATACCCCCGCCTAAAAATACGACCACAAAACCTAAATCACTCGTAACTGATGATAAAACCCCCTGAATGAAACGTATAAAAACTACATACAACCCTCCTATATAGGAAAAGAGAAAAAAGAAAATCTTAAACGCGTATTTAGTCTCATGGGAGTTACATATATAATGTACACCCTCTTTAAGTTCTCTGAGGAAGGATTTCTTTACATTATCGACCACCTCTTTTCCTATATCCAGTATATCGGTGGGGATAAAGTCGCCTTTTTCCCTTACCGGTATGAGGAATATAAAAATACCCGAAATAAAAAAAGTCGCTGCATCAAGTATGAAGGCCGAAGTTATTCCGAAAAACTCAACTATTATCCCTCCAAGTCCGAATCCCAGTATAGCCGCAATGGTAGCCGTAATAGATATCAGGGAGTTTGCTATAAAAATATCCGGTTTTTTTACCACCTGGGGTATGAAAGCCATTTTGGAGGGTATAAAAAATCTGCCTGCGCTGAAAGAAAGAAAAATTAAAAAATATATAGGCATTAAAGAGTTAAGTTTCAGAAAAAAGAAAGGAATAAGAAGTAGGAATATTCCCCGCATAAAATCGCTGATGTACATAGTTTTTCTTTTACTCCACCGGTCAATATAGATTCCTGAAATAGGAGAGATCAGGAAGACCGGGATTATAGCCATGCTCATTGTAAAAGCCAGAGACGAAGAAGACATAGAAGCTTTCGAGACCAGACCGACCAGTGCTATTTGAGTAAGTCTGTCTCCGAACTGGGAAACAATCTGACCGAGCCACAACAAAGAGAACTTCCTGTCGCGTAATATTTTTAAGTATCTGGAAAGCATCCGCCTACTTTAATAAAGCCGAGGGAGAGACTCGAACTCTCGACCAGACGATTACGAATCGCCTGCTCTGCCCCTGAGCTACCCCGGCAAACCAATTAATCAAAAACGGCGAGCTACGGCATTATTTGCCTGAAGCCCTAAGGTTTTTTCTTTATTCCCAAAAAACTGCTGAAAGATTTTAGCAGAAAAGACCCGTTTTCTCAAGAAAATTATAGGGTAGCTTACCGCAGGGAGCGGATAACCCGCAGTTTAAGAGAGTTAAATTTTGCCTCTTCTGTCTCTCGAATACCCTGAAATGTCCTAATATATTTTTTTAAAAATTTCTTGCAAAATATCGAAATTTGTTTTATGATATAGCTTAAAAATATGAAGTCAGAAGAAGAACCATACAAGAAAAGGAATGAAAAGAAAAAAAGAGTACTGTTGCACAAACGGACATATCCGCTATGCTGGCGTTCATCTTATCATTGAGGTCTGGAATGCTAAAAATCTAACTTCCCTCACCAAAATAAAAGAAATATTATCAAAATCAGTAAAGGCTTGCAAAGTAACTCTCCTTAAAATAGATCTTCATAAATTCTCCCCGTCAGGAGGCATATCGGGAGTAGCTATAATCGAGGAATCGCATTTCAGTATCCATACATGGCCCGAATACGCTTATGCTGCTTTAGATATATTTGTGTGCGGTGACGTCGACCCTTACAAATCGATACCTGTAATCAGAGAAGGTTTTAAGACAGAGAAACTGCAGATATCGGAAGTAAAGAGAGGCATATTTTAACTTCAATAAATTAATACCCTTACATATTAAAATGTGGTTTTACGAAACATTATACGAAGACATACGCCTTGGATTAAGTGGAAAACTCGTAGCAAAAAAGAAAACTCCCTATCAGTCGTGTTCTTTTTATGATACCGAAGCTTTTGGGAGAGTTCTCCTTTTGGACGGCATAATTCAGACTACCGAAAAAGATGAATTTATATACCACGAGATGTTGACGCATCCGGTGATGTTCGCCCACCCCTCGCCCCGCAGAATTTTAATAATAGGGGGCGGAGACGGTGGAGTTTTAAGAGAAGTGCTTAAACACGACCCCTGCGAAGTTGTTATGGTAGAAATCGATAAAGAAATAG
>WJKZ01000082.1 GCA_014728785.1 Candidatus Omnitrophota bacterium | reverse complement strand
TTGGGCGGAAATCCTTATTCCCTATCCCTTAATTATCAGCTATCACTTATAAATTATGGGTTATTATTTCTGTTTTTTGACGTAGTTGAGGAGACCACCGGCTTTAACAATCTCTTTTTGACGGGGGCTAAGGGCTACTCTAAGCCGCAAGCTGCATCCTTTTGTTTTATTTACAAGAGTTAAATCCCGGCCGCTATCCAAATCTTTCAATATATCCTTTATCTGGAGTGAATCGGCTGTATCAATATTTTCATAATCTCTTTTTTCTACAAAGGTCAGGGGTAAGATGCCAAAATTAATGAGATTGGCGGAATGTATTCTTTCAAAAGATTTCGCGATTACCGCTTTTACCCCCAAATACATGGGACAAATCGCGGCGTGCTCGCGGCTGGAACCCTGGCCGTAACTTTCGCCGGCTATTATAAAGGAGGAGAGCCCTGAGGATTTTAACTTCAACGCTCTGCGGGAGAATTCAGAATCAAGGCCTTCAAAAACAAATTCGGAATACTTTTTGATATTGGAACGGTATTTAAGACGGCGGCCGGCCGGCATAATGTGGTCGGTGGTAATCATATCCCCCACTTTTATGGCTGCCTCGCCTTCAAATTTATCAGGTAAGGGTTCATTCAGCGGCGGTTTGCCTATATTGGGCCCTCTGCAAACCTCTACCTCATCAGGCTTATCAGAAGGAGGCAGAATCATACTATCATCTATTAAAAATTCATCCGGCTCACTTACCTCAGGATACGGCATACTGCCATCTTTAAGAGGATCAATAAATTTACCCTCCAGGGCAGCAAGAGCCGCAATTGCAGGAGAGACAAGGTAGACTTCTGCCGTTTTTGTACCGCACCTGCCTTCAAAGTTTCTGTTGTTGGTACGAACCGATACGGCATTACTTCCCGGAGCCTGGCCGTTACCGATGCAAAAACCGCAGGTACTCTCCATAATCCTTGCCCCAGCATCTATGATATCTGCAAGTATACCGTTTTTAGAAATCATAGAAAAAACCTGCCGCGAGCCGGGAGAGAGAATTAGAGAAACCCGGGGGTTAACCTTTTTTCCCTTCAAAATCTTTCCTACAAGTGTTAAGTCTTTTAAAGAAGAATTTGTACAGCTACCTATAGCTACCTGGTCAACCCTTTTCCCTTCCACTTCACTTAAAGGTACAACGTTGCCCGGAGAATGAGGTAAAGCCACCATCGGAACAAGGTTAGACAAATCAATTGTTATTACCTGAGAATAAGCGGCTCCGGTGTCGGCTTTAAGCTCCCGCCACTGGCTATCCCTATCTTGAGCTTTTAGAAAAGAACGGCTCACTTCATCGCAAGGGAAAACGCTTGAGGTTACACCAGCCTCGGCTCCCATATTGGCAATAGTTGCCCTTTCAGGTACAGAAAGAGTATTAAGGCCCTCTCCTGAGTATTCCAAAACTTTACCTACATTACCCTTTGTAGAGATAATACTTAATATTTTAAGTATTACATCTTTTGCCGAAACCCATTCTTTAAGCCTTCCTTTTAATTCAACTTTTATGACTTCCGGGGCTTTAAGATAAAAGGGAAACCCTGCCATAGCCACAGCCACATCAAGACCTCCCGCGCCAATAGCCAGCATCCCTAACCCTCCACAGGTAGGTGTATGGCTGTCGCTGCCCAGAAGAGTCTTTCCGGGGGACGCAAATCTCTCTAAATGCACCTGATGACATATCCCATTACCGGGACGGGAAAAATATATCCCGTATTTAGCGGCTACAGTTTCCAGATACTTATGATCATCTGCGTTTTCAAAACCTTCCTGAATAGTATTATGGTCAACGTAGCTAACTGAAAGCTCTGTCTTTACCCTGCTGATATTCATGGCTTCAAACTCAAGGTAAGCCATTGTCCCGGTAGCATCCTGGGTAAGAGTCTGGCCGATTTTTATGCCTATCTCCTTGCCCGGGGTAAGCTCGCCCGAACAAAGGTAGTCCTGGAGAATTTTATAAGTTACATTTTTGCCCATAATTTAACCTTTATTAAATCTCAGCTTCATCAACCAATTTTTTATAATAATCAATACACTCCTTACAGGTGGCACTTTCCTTATTCCAGCGGGGATGGTCTTTGCGTACTAGTTCAATAAGATATTCTTCGGCCTTGATGTGCTCCAGGGCATTCTCGCGGTGTATCATGCGTCCGCAGAGCTGGCATTTATACTTCCCGCCGCCTGCTTTTCCTAAGTCTCTTATACGCTTAAAGAACTTCTTCATTTTATCTCCTCTTTATGAATGATTACAGTGATTATTAAAGATTACAGCGATTAGCAGAAGAAATTATATCAGAAAAATGAGTGGAAGTCGATATGGGCCGGCTTAACCGGAGGCCTGGCTGAATTGGCTGTATATATCCTCAAAGTTTATACCGCAAATTATGCTGGATTTGTATTTGCCGGATATACTTTTTATTGCACCTTCCAGAGCCTGGTTTCTTACACCGTTTACCAGAGAAAGATGGGCTTCTATAAAAGCAGCCAAATCATCTATGGCTTTAACAAGCAGGCCATCTCTCAGGGGCTTACCCTGCCGGGAGGTTATGTCGTTAAATTCATCTTCGGTAAATACCCTCATATCTTTATGCCAATGAGGAGGCAAAAGTTTATAAATCTTTCTTTCCATCTCTTCTTTTTCGTAATCTTTAATTAAATCCTTCAATCCCTCAACAGACCGCTTCACCGGGTTTATAACATCACGGGTAAGGACTTCGGGCAAATCATGGAACAGGCCGGTAAAAAAGTTATTAACCAGCCGCGGATAACACGAGGTAACTTTCAGGCTGAAAAGGTAAGAAAGTATGGCTACTATAAGCATATGGCCCAGCACGGAAGTCTTGGGGACCCGGTGGATATGGCTCCAGCGAATCTGAAACCTCAGTTGAGCGCAAATATCGATAAAATCTTTCAATTCCTCTGATTGCAGAAGCCTCTGCATACTTTGCAAATCATGATACTTATCCTGTTTAAACTGGATATCCTCCTTTATTTCCTCTATAAGATAACCGCCGGGGTTTGCTCTCTCGATAATATTGAACTCCCATTTTGTAGCATAAAAATGGGCGGCACTTATAATCCTGCGGTTGACATTACGTTCTGTGTCAAGGAGATAGCTCTTAAAACGCCTGCAGAAATCCTCCCCCATAACCGAAATAGTACCTTTTATCCTTTCGTAAACCCAGCAATTAAGCTCTTCATACTTTTTTCTGTCTTCCTTTATGCGGTGAAAAAGGGGAGGTTTTAAATCGGTAAGAATTATACGCTGAAGGAATTCAAAGATTCCTCCTTCGATTATCTCTATCCAGTTAAAATCCCTGTTGCCGCGCTCTTCTTCACACTTACCCAGCACATAAGCTATAATCATTTTATGGGCCTGCTTATCGAGTTCGGTAAGCTCAACGGTACGAATCTGGTCATTCCAGCGCTGCATACTTGCAGCCTCATATATTTTGAGTAAAAGTTGTTTGTTAAGCATGAGTTGGTTAATTAGTTAATTGGTTCTTGCTCAAAAATAATATGTTTTAATTATATCAGAAAGGGAGGCTATTTTTAAGGATTTAAAGCAAAAAAGGACGGGCTGCAGGTTACAGGTTACAAGTTTCAAGTTTCAGGTGTATATGTATAATCCAAGAGATGTGTTGACAGTTCTTTGAAAAAAAGGGTCACAAACAGCCCTCAGTTGCCGTAAAATGGTGTTTGACAAAATACCAACGACAACCAAAAGGAGGTGCTGTCATGACCCAAGAACAGCTT
>WJKZ01000081.1 GCA_014728785.1 Candidatus Omnitrophota bacterium | reverse complement strand
GCCGGCGGATAATTCTCCCTACTCACAAGATTCGAAGTTTAAGGTAAGCGACTCAGATTTTAAAAAGCTGATAACGGTAATCCGTTTATCCGTACCTTATACGGGCATGATTATTACCGCCAGAGAAGCGGCTGGAATACGGGAGGAGTCTTTAAAACTGGGGGTGACCCAGACAGATGCTTCCAGCAGGATAGGAGTAGGAGGATACAGTAAAGCTACTCAAACCCAGGAGAGTAATGAACAGCAATTTTTACTCGGAGATACGAGAAGCCTTGATGAGGTAATTTCTAAATTTTCCGAAAAGGGATATATTACTTCTTTCTGTACAGCCGGATACCGCTGTGGACGCACAGGCCAGTGTATTATGGGGCTTTTAAAGAAAGGGGAAGAAAAGAAATTCTGCAAGTTGAATGCCGTTTTGACTTTCAGAGAGTGGCTTGACGATTTTGCAAAACCGGCAACTAAAAAATCAGGAGAAAGAGTTATAAAGGCAGAAATAGAAGAGATAAGAAGTCAGATGCCGGAAATTTACCCCGCTTTTTTATCTTATTATCAAAGAATCGGAAAAGGAGAGAGGGATCTTTATTTTTGATGGAAGAAGAAAAAGATAGATTTCTGAATACTTTTAAAGAAATAGACAGGTATTTAAAAAGTAACTGTGAAGCAAGGGCTCATTTAGTTTCAATTAATGACAGGAGATATTCTTATGTAAACGGAGATCAGGTAGGATTAGAGAAGATGGTTGACAGAAAATTTTTCCGCTTATCACCATCATCTGCAATTGTAATTTACGGATGGAGTTCTGTGCCTGATAGCAAAAGGTCGGAATTGCTGGTTTTTTTAAGGAGCGAGGGCATAAGGATTGAGCCGGAATGGTAAATAACCGGAAATTTCCGGCACAAGAAGAATTTTTCGAGTAATCGTATAATTTTTCTTTTCTGTTCTTATTTCAAGACGCGGCTTCTGTATTCTTTATCGGATACATCATGGACAAAAAATATTTTATCCTGGATAGGTCCACATACTTTTTTTTAAAAAGTAGTCTGTAGATTCACCAGATTTCAGTTCGCGTATTTCCAGACTTAAGGCATCCGCTATTATTTCCGGGCACAAGTCTTTTGTTTTGGGATAAAGCCGGTATTTTTAATTTTTGCCGTATTTTTACCTGTATTATAAACCGCAATGAGTATATAGTTTTACCGGTCTCGTAAGGGGGTTTTGGTTGGTATAACTGGTAGCTTCTGGCATATTTAATTATTTAATTTTTAGCCGGCCCTCTGCTTTTATATACGAAAAGAAATTAATTACCAGAGCCAGGGTTGAAGCAATCCCCGCATACCAGCCTACGGCTTCAGCAGATATGCTTATAGATATGGGGAAACTCATATGCTATATATTCTATACTACCTGGGCGGTTTTTCAATCTAATGTCAAAAACAGAGATGATTTGCCTATCGGCGGATTTTATTTTATAATTGTTGGAAATATAATTTTTCCAGTTAAAATTTAAGAAGATTATGCGGCGAATACCTTCTTTAGATATTGAAGTTTCTCCTGTTTGCCTTGGCACATGGGCTTTCGGCGGTGATAAATGGTGGGGTAAGCAGGAGGATAAGGACTCGATGGGAGTATTGCACGGGGTTGTGGAAAGAGGGATTAATTTTATCGACACGGCACCTGTATACGGCAGAGGAAGGTCTGAAAGGGTAATAGGTGGTTTTTTTAAAAAAACCGGGCTGAGAGAAAAGATAATCCTTGCTACCAAAGTGGGTTTGAGCTGGGAAGGTCCCAGGATAATACATAACCTCTCTGCAAGAAGAATGGGGGAGGAGGTTGATGAATCAAGAAAAAGACTGAAAACCGATTATCTGGACCTATATCAGGTCCACTGGCCCGACCCCCATACCCCGATTGGCGAAACCGCCGAGATGATGTATTCTTTCTACAAAAACGGAACAGTTAAATCTATAGGTGTTAGCAACTACTCAGTTTCGCAGATGCAGGAGTTCAGGAAATACTCTCCTCTTCATTGTTTACAGCCCGAATACAGCATGTTTAACCGTTCTATTGAAAAAGAGACGGTGAATTATTGCCTGGAGAATAATATAGCCATAATTTCCTACGCTCCTCTTTACAGCGGTCTTCTGACCGGAAAGTTCTTTTTGAACGGTGCAGCGGTACCGGAGGATATAAACCGTAAAATGAAAAGCAAAGATTTAAGCGAACCTCTCTACTCAATAAACAAAACATTTCTGCTGAAGCTTGATGGTATCGCTTCTAAATACGGTAAGACCCTGACTCAACTGGCTATAAATTGGAATTTTAGCCAGAGAGGCATAATTTCCAGCATAGTAGGTATGCGCAATGAGATTCAGGCGGAGGAGAATTTAGGGAGTATGGGGTGGTCTATATCCGATGACGATAAAAAAGAGATAGATTCCTTGCTTGCGCAAAGATCAGAAGAAATTAATTCCCGTCACCTCTTTTGAGTGCCATTCGTTAAAATGGAACCCTATTCAAAAAATATTTTAATAACAGGTGCTACCGGTTTTATAGGAAAAGCTCTGGCTGAAGAGCTAATCCGGCTGGGTAACTATAATATATTTTGCCTTATCCGGGATGCCCGGAAGGCCGAAAGTCTCAAGGGGAAAGGAGCGTGCTTAATCACTGCCGATCTCAGGTATTATGAGTCACTAAAAGCTTTGGATAATTACTCCCTGGATACCGTTGTGCATTGTGCTGCACTTGTAAAAAATTGCAGCTTTAAGACTCTTTACCCCCTCAATGTAAAAGGAATTGATAACCTCTGCAGATGGATGAAAAAAAGCGGAGTAAAAAACTTAATACATATAAGCTCTGTAGCCGTGATAAGCGGCAACGACAACATTCCTCTTGGCGAAGATCTTCCTCTCAAGGCCGTCAATAATTACGGTTTTTCAAAAATAGAAGCCGAAAAAGTGGTAAAGAGATACAGGTCCCCGGATTTTAATGTCACAATCTTAAGACCCCCAATGGTTTACGGACGGGGTGAGCCGCATCTTACCGGGACCATCATTTCTTTAATGCGGAGACGTATTCTGTTTTTGCCGGGAGGCGGAATGAATAAATTTCATCTTGTATATTTAAAAAATTTAATTTCAGCTATAATATTTATTTTGGAGAACCAGAGGTGCAGGAATGAGACTTTTATTGTAGCCGACAATGAAGTATTAAGCAGTAAAGAAGTTTTTTCGTATATGGCCCGGGCCCTGAATTTACCGCCTCCCCGGGCTGTACCTTCATTCATTGAACCTTTAATTCTGAGAATTCCTTTTCTTGGGGGACACCTGAAGAGGCTTGCCAGAGATAGAGAGTATGCTATTGAGAAGATAAAAAGTTTCGGTTTTTCACCGCCTTATCCGGCCAAAGATTCTATATTTCAGAGTCTGAAATGAGGAGAAGTTCTTTCCGGAGACGAATATGAACAGAATTATAGCCTTTGACTTGGGGAATGTAATTTTTAATTTCGATTATACGATCGCTTTTGAAAAATTAAAAGGATTTTCCCGTCCGCGAAACATGAAACCGATTGAGGATTTTCTTTGCAGAAATTTCAGCCTGGATTTTGAAAAAGGGCTGTTAACTCCCCGGGAATTTTATAAGGAATTCAGCCGGGAATTTCTGTTTCGCGCAAGCTTCGAAGATTTTAAGCAGGCCTGGAACTCAATTTTCTGGGTAAACCATCCGGTACCCGTTTTGCTTGAAAAGCTCAGCAAAACTTATCCCTTGTATCTTATATCAAATATAAATGAGCTCCATTTTGAAAACATCCGCTCAAAGTATCCTGAAATAGTAAATTTGTTTTCAGGGTTAGTATTATCTTTCAGGATAAAATCAATTAAACCCCAGAAGGCGATTTATGCCAGTCTCAGAGATGTCTGCCAGAGAGAGTATAGAGAAATAATCTATATTGATGACAGGTTAGAACTGATTGAGGCCGCCGGGAGAATGGGGATAGTTTCGTTGCATTTTAAGGATTATGCCTCGCTAGTCAAAGACCTTAAAGGTATAGGAGTAAAAATCTGATTATACATCTTGCAAAAAGATAAAAAGTTGCTATATTAATTAGAGATGAAAGGTAGTTTAGGTATTTTTGCTGCTTGTTTTATCCTTCTTCAGGGATGTATACCTCTGTTTATAGGGGCGGGAGTACTGACCGGTTATGTTTTAAGTAATGACTCAGCTAGCGGAAACGTTAAGGCCGATTACGAAAAACTCTGGAGTATGTGTGAAGATACCCTGGATTACAACAGAGCCGAGATTATAAGTACGGATGAGTCCAGGGGTTTAATAAAGAGCAAAATCAAAGAACATTCCGTTACTTTGCAGATAACCAGTATCACCGAGAATGTCCAAAAACTGCGCGTATCAGCCCGTAAATATCTTCTCCCCAAGCCTCAATTTGCCCAAAAAATATTTTTTGACATTATTGACGAGCTGCGGTGAGGAAGTTATTTCTCCTATTTTTAATCCTTTTCGTTTGTTCCTGTGCGGACCATAACGACTATACTCAGGTAAAAGTAAAAGAAGTAATCGATGGTGATACCGTTATTTTAGAAAACGGCGAAATGCTCCGCTATCTCGGCATTGACACTCCTGAGGTCAGGGTAAGAGAAGGCGGAGATTTTCAATATCTTCCCCAGCCATTCTCCCTGGAGGCTAAGAGATATAACGAAGAAGTAGCCGAAGGCCGCTATATAAGGGTAGAGTTTGATGTTCAGAGGAGAGACCGTTACGGGAGACTGCTTGGTTATTGTTTTGCAAAAGATGTTTTTATAAATGCCAAAATGGTAGAGGAAGGGTTTGCGGTAATTTATACCCGTCCTCCCAATTTGAAGTATGCGGAGCATCTTCTGGGTTTACAACGGAAGGCCCGGGCTGAAAATAAAGGCTTATGGGGGGTGTACCCTCCCATCTCGCCGGTTGAGGCCGCCGGTTTTATAAATCAGATACGCAGTGTGAGGGGTGAGGTAAAGG
>WJKZ01000080.1 GCA_014728785.1 Candidatus Omnitrophota bacterium | reverse complement strand
CTATAGGTATAACGGATTCCTTTGTTCCGGGAAAATAAGGTCTTGTATATACGGATGGGACTGGAAAAATAAAGAAAAGCAAAAAGACGATATAAAAGATAGGGTATTATCTTGTTTTTCCCCAAAATAACATTGGCTTTTCCGAATAAACGGTAAGCCTGGAAATCTCCCTTTTTTTCCCAGGTTTTCCAGTAATCCGAACCGGGTCTCGGCTCCAAAATGCTTATATGCCAAACGGGGGAGGTAAAAATAAGGTAAAAATAAGTCCTCAGGCTCTCCCATACGGTTTCGTCGGGGTAGCCTATGATTCCATGGTTATGGAAAAGCAGCTGCCGTTTAGTCAGATTCCTGCACAGTCTCCTGTTGTCATCTATGGTGTAAGGTTTCCGGTAGGCCCGAAGAAGCCTGGTATTTGCAGATTCGATATTCACATTGACTTTTACACAGCCTGCCTCTTTTATTATGTCGAGAGTAGATTCGTCTTTTATAGAAATAGAACCTATCCCCATACCCCAGGGAACCTTTATTTTCTCTCTGATAAGCAAGCGGCAAAAATTTCTCAAATTTTCTTCATCCAAAGCGGTATCGTCATCCTCAATGAATACAAAATCCAGATCCATTTTTTCGGCAACTTTGAATTCTTCTAAAATACGCTCCGGAGATTTATGCCGGTAAAGATGTCCCCACATTTTCACGGTGGAACAGAAAGAGCAATTATATATACATCCCCGTGATGTCTCCATACTTATATAACGCAGGCCGGAGTTTTCAAAATAAGGCCGAAGATTAAATTCGGAAAAATCATTGAAAGGTAAAGTGTCCAGGTCTTTTATCGGCTTCCTGGGTGGGTTGCGGATAATTATTCCGTCCTTTAGGTAATATATACCTTTTAAATCCTTTAAATCCCGGCCTTCAGAGTATCTCTTTAAAAATTCCTTAAAGGTTATTTCTCCCTCTCCGTAGATAATATAATCGTATCCATAAGGCAGAATATCTTCCGGCACAAGAGTGGAATGATTGCCGCCGGAAAGCATTAGGGTTTGAGAATATTTCTGTTTAATTGCCTCGGGGTATCTTACACAATATGGGGCAGCATTAGTAAAATTGCAGGAAACCCCCACTATATTATATTCTTTCTTCAGAACTTTTTTGAGGCCTTCAGGGTAAGAAACTGCGGAAACATCCAAAAGCTCGACATCCCAGCCTATTTCTTTTGCAACTAAATAAAGATTCATCAGCCCCATACTGGGTACTCTTTCGTAACATGTATCTACCCTGGGGATAACCAGTAAAATCCGCATTTATTCAACGAGATAGAATATTGCCTATAAAATTCTTAACCAGTACAAACCAATTTTTAGCCAGGACCTCATCAAGACCTTCTAAGGCCTTATCCAGATCCTCGCGTTCTATAAGTAATGAGGGAGAGAAAACCACCAGATTGCGCCGGCTGAAACCCAGATAGGCTAATATATCATGAGAATGAAGGAGCTCTGCCAAAACTACCCCGCCGGTCAATTTAGAAAAAATAGGTAATTTCTCGGGCGCTACCTTTTCTACTAAAGACCGCGCTTTAGAGCCCAAGGGATAAAGCTCCAACCCCCACAACAAACCTCTTCCTCTTACTTCTTTAACCTTTTTGGAATATTTTGCTCCCAATTCTTTCAAGCGTGAACCCAGATATTCTCCCATATCTGCCGATCTTTCAACTAAATTATTGTCTTTGATAATATTAAGAGCTTCTATGGCTGTAGCACATTCTTCGCTCATCCCGCTAAAAGTAGAAGAATGAATCATGGAATCCTGTGGGGCTCCGTAAGCTCTGATAAATACTTCTTTTCTGGCCGTATAACCGGCAATGGAAGCTTTGCCTCCCCCAAAAGTCTTGGAATAACAAACGATATCGGGAACTATACCTTCGGACTCAAACGCAAACCAATAACCTGTTCGTCCGAAACCGGTATATATTTCATCCGCAATCAAAACTATATTATACTCGTCGCATATCCTGCGTATCTCCTTAAGATATCCCTGGGGAGGAAAGATAAGACGGGTGCCGTGTACAGCTTCTAAAACAAAAACTCCTATATCCGATTCCCCCTTTTCTTTTGTCCGGGACTCAACTATTCGCCTAAGAGCATGGGCGTCTCCGTAGGGTATCCGGAAACAGCCATCAAGCAGATGAAAACAATTACGTGATTCATCCATAGAAGAAATCGACATAGCCGCGTGGGTCTTACCGTGAAAAGAATGATCTGTATATACTATCCCCTGTTTCTTTTTGCCTTGGTACTTCTCGGCCATTTTAAGGGCACCTTCTATAGATTCTGCACCGCTGTTGCAAAAAAAAGAATATTGCAGGTCGCCGGGCAAAATATTGGCCATATTTGCGGCTAACGCCGCTACATAAGGGGAGAGGAAACTCTTGCATATCTCAAGCCTATTTTCCTGCGCCATATGCTTTCTGGCTGCCAGGATACGGGGATGGTTATGTCCCAGACCCAAAACACAATTGCCGCCGGTCATATCAAGTATTTTACGACCGTCTTCTAAAAATATATAATCACCCCGGGCTGAATGAGCCCATAGTTTATCAAAACCCAGCATTTTGAACATCGAGGCCATCCCCGGATTAACGTATTCTCTGGTAAGATAAATTCTTTCCCTGGACAGAATATTCTCTGCATCTTCTAACTTATACCACCTGCCGTTATTCATACACCTCCTTTTATTGCCTGGACAATATAGTTCCACCATACCCGCAAATTAAAATCAAAAAATAGATTTCTGTCTACATAAGCGGGTATATAACAACACTCGCAATTGTTCCTGTCTACTTCTGATACAGATTCCTTCAGGCCTTGTTTAAAAATATTCAGCTTTTGCCTTCCCCAGAAATTACAGCAAGGGTATACACTGCCGTCGCTATCTATAAAAATTACATATTTACCATGGTAACATCGGGGGTAAGAAAAATCTACATTTTCATCTTCTTTTACCAATTGCCGCTTTCCGTAGGAAAACGGCCACTTGATTGCCACATCAAAACTCCGGCAGGAAAATTGCACCGCCGCTCTTTCTTTCTTTTTTAAAAGTATATACCTGAATAATTCCCTCAGATATTCGTCGGGTATCTCGTGCGGGCTGAACTCATCACTTTCTGTTTGAGGTAAAAATTCAAATGAAGGAGAAAAATTAACCAATATATTTTTAGACTCAGCAAAATCCAGTAACCAGTCTATATGTTCTTTTTTTGTCCTGGAAGTCAAAACGCTGCTTATTCTTATAGGTATACCTGACTTTCTGATGAGTTCTATACCTTCAATCACCCTATCATAAACGCCTTCTCCCCGGTTATAATCGTTAAGCTCAGCAGGCCCGTCTAAACTAATACATACTTTATCGAGGAGCCTGACAAAATCGAGACGTTTCTTAACCAAGGTAGCGTTTGTCACCATATCACACACCATGCCATAACTTTTTGCTCTCTTTATAATTATATCTAAATCTTCTCTCAATAGAGGCTCTCCGCCCTGAAATTGTAGAATTTGAGTCCCCATTTTACCTAACTCATCCACTATATTGATTAATTCGTCTGTCGAAAAATCTCTCCAGTCACTCCGAAAAGGATGTTCTCCGTAACAGTACCAACATCTGAGATTACAGCGGTTAGTTACGCATAAAATTACAATAAGAGGGATATCTTTATTTAACAACTTTGCTTTTAACAGTTTCAGAAAAAATCTAAAATAAGCTGTTTGCGGCATAATGTAAGTATATAATATTATATGCTCTCAGGCAAAGTACTGTTTATCGATTATTACTCAAGAACTTTCCAGACCTTATTCTCTTTTTAAAATACTCCCTTATCAGAGTATCGGCAATATTTTCAGCCAGTAGACGGTTGCCCTTGGGGGTGCAATGGCCGAATTCCCCTCCGAAATCATCGGTAAAATACTCTGTATAATCTCCTTTTTTTAAAGCTTCTTTAAAAATCTCCTCGTTATCCACAAAGATTATGCCTTCGGGGTCGGTGAACATCTTTTTTAAAGATTCTACTTCTCTTACCGGATACTGGATGCAAACCAGCTGGATTCCTTTTTCATCGAGTATCTCTTTTAACTTCTGGTAGTTGTAGAGAGTGGAGGGATTGTAGTAATTGAGACGGTATTCACTGGCTTTTTTATAATACTTCTCAGCTTCTTTTATTTTACCCTGCTCG
>WJKZ01000079.1 GCA_014728785.1 Candidatus Omnitrophota bacterium | reverse complement strand
TCCAATTCCTTTAAACCGAAATAGCCCTCAAACTGGCTTATTATACCTTCTTTATTGATGATGATATTCATTTTATGTACCACATCATCCCAGCGGCAGAGTTCTTTCTGTTCCAGTTTTATCTTTTTCATTACTCTTCTTTTATGGCCCTTGGGCAATATCTTGATTACTTCCTGAGCTCTCAATAAAGTCCACACCGTCATCAAATTAGTATAAGCATTATCTTTTAAACCGGGCTTGCTGGAATGAGGGAGCTTTTCGTGAAACTCATCCGGGCCCATTACTCCTGCAATATGATAACGGCCGTCGGATTTATCGTACTTAGCAAGGTTTGAAAAGAAACGCGCTACGGAAAGAATTATCTCGGCTCCGTATCTGATTAAAAAGCCGAAATCCCCCGTTTTTTTCCAGTAATTCCAGACATTATAGACTATGGAAAAAGAAATATGGCGCTGGCGGCGGCTGTAATCAGGCCCCCACTTACCGGAAAGAGGGTTTAGGTGAACCACCTGGGTCTCTTCCCTGCCGGAAGAGCCACTCTGCCAGGGAAACATTGCACCTTTATAACCTTCTCTTTTGGCATACTGGCGCGCCTTGTTAATCCTCTTGTATCTGTAGAGAAGAGAGGCTTTGGTGACTTCAGGAAGATGCAAATCATATAAATGTGTCACAAATAGCTCATCCCAGAATATATGGCCGCGATAGGCTTCCCCGTGGAGACCTCTTGCCGGTATGCCCCAATCTATATTTTCTCTGTGGTGAGATGCGGTCTGGAGAAGATGAAAAAGATGAAGACGCAAAATTTTTTGGGAAAACACATCCCCTGAAACCTGAATATCAAACTTAGCCCATAAACTACCCCAGGCCTTTTGATGAAGCTTAAAAAGATTGCTGAATTTTAACGGTTTTTCCAAGGCTAAGAGGGCAGACTCATGGGGATTACCAACTCCCTGGTCTTTAGACGTATAAAGAGATACTGCTTTTTCTATACGGTAATGGCGCTTGTGGCGGGCAAAAAACCGAAACTCCTGGCCTACCTTCTCTCTTCCTTTCATCAAATGTTTGATCTTAGGCTTGGTTTCTCTGTTTCCGGAGAATAATCTGGTCCTGCAGGCTTCGGCTATTTCTATGCGGGATGAGCTCGTCTTCATAGAGAGGTATATACCGTTGCGTCCAAATTTACCTAAGTTCAGGGGCTTCCAGTGCTTGGAGTTAAGCTGTCTGTATCTTTCCACCCCTGTATTAAGGATTGTCCCGTCAAGCATAGTCCTTACAGTAACCCATTCACTGTAGTTTTCAGGGACTATGATATATTCCATGGCAGCGATATGAGGGTCGTCCATGCTCGCTATTCTGTTAGTTTCCACATAGGTAATCTGTCCCCTTGTATTTTTGAATCTCACCCTTCTGTTCAAAATACCCGTTCTTATGTTAAGGGTTTGCCTATAGGATAGTATTCTGGAGGTGGAAGGACAAAACCAATCATCGTCGCCTATTTTAAAGGTGAGAAAAAACCAGTTAGGGCAATTGACTAAATCTTCGTTTTCGATTGTCTTTCCGGCTATCGTGGTCTTCAGGCGGTTATACAGTCCGGCCACATAAGTTCCCGGATAATGGATTTTAGAAGCGGTTGCTTCGGGCGCCGCGGCTCTGGTTGCAAAATAACCATTGCCTAAAGCACATATCGCCTCACGGAGGCTCTCTTCGGCGGGACTAAACCTGTCATAACTTATAGTCCAGGGACGGGATTTTTTTATTTTTGTATTTTTACGTAAATGAGAGGACTTTTTCAAATAATAATCTCACCTCCTCCGGAGAAGATAAGTAGAAATCGGCACTGGATGTTTTGATTTCCTCTGAAACCAGAATAGGCATGCCCCGGCTGCGCAATACCCTAAAAGCATCTTCATCTGTGGTATCGTCGCCTATGTATACTATGGAATTTTTATCCCAAGATAAATTAAGGGCTTTCATAATCCACCTTATAGCTTTACCTTTATTCCAGTCAATTGCCGGCAGTATTTCAAAGACCTTCTTGCCGCGCATAAGACGCAAAGATTCATTCTCCTTAACTATTTCTTTCACTAATTTCTCTATAAAGGGAAGCTTGCTTTTCTCCGCCAGTCTGTAATGGATAGCGGCACTGAGTTTTTTATCTTCGATTATCACACCTTCAATCTGTCTCAATTGTTCTGAAAGTTCTCCTATTATTTTAGATATCAGAGGGATTACTTTTTCGGCTTTCGGCTGAACAAGAGAAAAATTAGGTCCTTTTATATCGAAACCATGGCTTCCGGCATAAAAAATATCTTCAATACCTACGAGTTTTTCCACATCCTCTCTCATTCTTCCGCTGACGACGGCGACAATAACTTTTTCGCAAAGAATTTTTAAAACTTTTCTCATCTCCTCAGACATTACAGCTAATTCCGGCCTGTCTACAATGGGAGTAAGGGTTCCGTCATAATCGAGGAATAAGACGGTCTTTGCTCCTTCGGCAAAAGCCGCTTTACTGCATCTGGTATAATAAGGGTTTATCTTATCCTTAAAACTTTTCTGCCCCGTTGTTTTAAGATGGATCTGCGAAGAAGAATCCCAGAACTTGAAAAAAGGTGCGGGTATTCTATTGAACCAGGCTATTATGTCCTCTATGCTTATCTCTGATAAGTCTTTGACTACGACATCTGCTCCATTTTCGAACAAACCCTTCATGTTCTCTTCGCGGGCTACGCCCAGAACCATCCCGAAACCGCCGTTTCTGCCGGCGCTGACCCCGGAAACCGCATCTTCAACTACTACAGAATTTGCCGGGCTTGCCCCAAGATTAAAAGAAGCGGTTACGAATATATCTCCTTCCGGCTTGCCTTCGAGCCCAAGCTCTGAAGACACAACGCCGTCTACTCTGGTCTCAAACAGCTGGGCTATACCGGCTGAATCAAGAACATGCTTGCAGTTTTTAGAAGAAGAAGCAACTCCTATCTTTATTCCGGCATCTCTGAGGTTTTTAATAAGCTTAATGGTAGAAGGATATACTTCCACACCGTCTTTTTTCAGTATTTCCAGAAATTTTTGATTCTTCCGGTTTCCTATACCACACACACTCTCTTTATCTGGACTGTCTCCGGGATCTCCATAGGATATATTAATTCCTCTTGATTCTAAAAAACTTTTTACCCCTTCATAACGGGGCTTACCGTCAACGTATTTCAGATAATCCTGGCCGGTGAATTCCTGCAGGTTTTTATCCTTCCCCTCCCTGCTCCTCAGGCTGTCAAGATACTCGTCAAAAACCGCTTTCCAGGCCCGGGAATGCACCAGAGCGGTTTTGGTGACAATCCCGTCCAGATCAAATATCACCGATTCAAAATTGTATTTGCTTCCAATATTATTGACCATTTCCTGAATCCGGATATATAATAGTTGAAATTTTAGAAGATTTATTATAGCACAGCCTGTGCTTCAGAAAAAGGATAAATATCCCGAGAGGATAAATTCTGATTTTTAACCTTTAAAAAATGAGTTTAATAACTCCTTTTGACCCCTGGAGAAGTAAATTATGCACCTGTCCGCTTAAGTACAACCTTTCTCCTTTTACCGGCTGCGGTCATGGCTGCCTTTACTGCTATGCTTCTTCCTATATCCCCAAATTTAATCAGCCACGGGTAAAGAAGGACTTCACCAAAAGATTGAAAAAAGAAATAAAAAAAATACCCCCCTCTTCGATTATTACCATCTCCAACTCCTCCGACCCCTACCAGCCGCTTGAGGCAAAAGAGAGACTGATGAAAGAAACTCTAAGAATCATCCCGGGAGATGATTTTAAAATCAATATAGTGACAAAATCCTCCCTCATAAAGAGAGATATAGCTCTCTTAAATAAATTTAAGAATATTGTAATCTGTATATCCCTGACTACTTTAAGCGAAAAACTGTCTGAAAAGCTGGAACCAGGCGCTCCTTCGCCAAAAAAAAGGTTGGATGCGTTGAAAACACTCTCGGGTTATTTTCCGACAGTTGTAAGACTTGATCCTTTAATTTATCCTTTAAATACAGGAGAAATCGAAGAGATAATAAAAGCAGTACGGATTGCCGGCGCCAAACAGATAATAACCTCTACCTATAAAGCGAAACCGGATAATTTTAAAAAGATGTGTGCCGTTTTCTCTCAATACTCAAAAATCTGGCAAAAACTTTATAAGGAAGAAGGTAAAAGCTACGGAAAAAACAACTATTTAACCTTTAAGCTGAGAAAAAAAATGATAGAAAGAGTGAAGGAAACCGCACTTAAATATGGTGCGGAATTTTCTTCCTGCCGGGAAGGTTTAGAAAAACTCAATACTTTAGAGTGCGACGGCTCCTTCTGGCTAAACAGCGGGGAGACAAATACCAGGAAAAATATTTAAAAAGAAAGGTAGGCTAAATCCTGGCCAAGTATATTTACCTGACTTATCCTGCTTCTATATTCCCGCTATTTCAAGAAAATAATTCAATACTAACCCCACTGCTCCTGCAGTGCTTACCATTATAAGCAGGGACTTCAACATATCTTTTATACCCAGTTCTTTAAGCAGTACCATAAAAGTGGCCACGCAGGGAAAATACACTGCCAGTATGGTAGTACCTACTATTAACTGCCTAACCGAGAGTTCCAGGGGACGTAACATCCCCACGGCTATATCTTTTCTCAGGAATCCTACAACCAGTACCCCTATAGCTTCTTTGGGTAAACCCCATAATTTATTCATTAGGGGATAGAAAAATACTGCAAGAACATCAATAATTTTAAAGAAAAAAAGGATATTTACTATTAAAATTCCCAAAAGAACCATGGGGATAGCTTCTTTTAAAAACCATACTATCCTTACCCATAGTTTTTTAAAAATACTTCTTAAATGGGGCCTGCGATAAGGCGGTATCTCCATTAATATTTCCGGGCTTCTCCCCTTGGTAAACACATTCATTAATCTACCCAGAGAATACCAGATAAGAAAAAGAGTTAGAAAGACGATTGAGACATAACCTCCGCCATAAGGGCCTAAAACATTAATAATCATTGCAGTCTGGGCCATGCAGGGAACAGCTATGGCCATGAGCGTAGCCGCTATAAATTTTTCTCTTCTTTCCTCAAACAATCTGGTAGCCAATGCTCCCGGTACATTACACCCTAAACCCAGAACCATCGGCACAATCGCATAACCATGGAGGCCTAATTTATGAAACAGTCTGTCTCCCAGTATAGCTAAACGCGGCAGGTACCCCCAATCTTCAAGCAGGCTCAGGACCAGATAAAAACTAAAAATATAGGGTAATACCGCCGCAAAGGGTACATATATTCCCGTGGTAAGTAGACCGAACGACACCCCGTAATCTATATTCCCCTCTACCAGTCTACCTACAAGAATAGTATGTATGAAGCTCCCCGGCTGGAAAAAATAATTTAATTTAGAAATCAAAGGAGTGTATATTTTTACAAAAAAAGGATGAAATAAATAATTAATAAGACCTTCTCCTAAAAATCTTATAAGCCAGAATGAAGCTACTATTACACAAATCGCGATGAAATAAGAAAACGGCGGATGAATACTCAAATCCTCCAAAACATCCAGAAAGGTATGGTGACGATGAGATAATTTCTGAACCTTATTCACTATATCTCCTATTTCACACCAGATAGGTTCTGTCCTGTTTTTAAAAACCGATGTTCTGGCCTCTTTTATTCTGGAAACAAGTTTTTTGATACCCTCTCCGGTTAAAGCACAAGTTGCTACTGCCGGTATACTTAAAATACTCCCGAATTTTTCTAAATCTATATCTATTCCCTTATGTTTGGTCTCATCCCACATGTTTAATACAACCAGTAAAGGCTTATCGGTATTTCTTATCAGCTCAAAGGTAAGATATAAATTTCTTTCCAGGTTGGTAGAATCTATTACATTTATGATAATATCCGCTTCCTCTATCAGCTTAACGGCTACTTCTTCTGTTTTGTTTGAAGGCCTCAGGCTATAGGTTCCCGGTACGTCTATAACCTCCGCTTTGATATCAGAAAAATCCATGAACCCACGGCTTAACTCCACCGTTGTCCCCGGATAGTTGGACGCAATAACCCTGGCTCCGGTAAGACGCGAAAATATTACGCTCTTGCCTACATTGGGATTGCCAATCAAGAGGATTTTCATATTGAATTTTGGCTTAAGAAGGCTCTTCGACTATTATTTTGGAGGCCATGCCTCTGCCCAAGGCTATTTGAGTATGACCGGCTTTTACTATTATGGGGCCTCTTGTTTCTGAAGCGCTTATTTTGCTGATCAAAACTCCCTGGCGTATACCCAGGTTATTTAATCTCTGCTGGCAGGATGAGCCGCCTTCTATTTCTACCACTTTAGCTACTTTTCCCTTTTTTAATCTTATCAGATCTATCATGCCTGTATTTTGTATCAAGTTTTTTTAACGGTTATATTCTTAAAGCTGGCCCTAAAAGCTTATGCTCAAAGCCTTATAGGGACAGGAATCTACACATATGCCGCAAGCTATACATCTTTCCTGGATAAATTTTATCTTTCTGGTTCTTGGCTCGACCTCAAAAGCCTGTGTGGGGCATATTGAAACACACAAACCGCAATGAACACACTTTTCTTCGCTTCTTACTACATCTTTAGATAAGGTCTGGACTCTAACCTTCTCTTTCTTTAAATATCTTATTGCTTTATCATACTCTTTTTTATCACCCTTCAATTCTAAAACCATGAGTCCTTCTTCTTTAGGATTGACAAAAGCTTTTAATATATTAAATTCTAAATCATAATCTTTGGACAGTTTATAGATTATGGATTTGTCCACTAAATTTGACGGAAAATGAAGTACTATTTTATTGGAATACATATCCCACCACCTTTTATCTTCTCTGGATAAAATTACTTTTTTTGGTTGCTGCTCCCGGAAAAGGTTCAACCGCTTCAGTCAGAAAAAACCTGCGTTTTTTAATCCATTTCTTCAATAATCCGCTTATTTCTCTGGCCTTAAAATAACTGGATATACTCGCTGTGGGTATCTCTTTCCCCAGGAGATTAATTTTGCCGGATTTAAGCTCCGCATAGCTCACCTTGCCTAAAAACTCTTTTCTACCCTGAGGATAGGCTCTACTATAATCTATAATCCTGGTGAATATCTCCTCATCGGTCACTGAGGTATGATAAGCTACTTCTTCATCAAGCACCGGTATGGGGACCCCTATGCCTACACTAAGGGTAGCCCCGTAACCCAAAAAACTTGTTCCCTTAAGCCACTCCGGCCTCATCTGTTTTAAATCACCTATTACAGCGGCAGTGCCTGCCGGAGAAAAAGGCGTTTTGTTTTTAGCTCTTTTGACACCGGGTTTATGCTGCGTACCCCACCATGCAATATAACCTACTCCTCCTCCTAAAAAAATTCTCGTGCCTATACCTATGGTTCTATAAAGCGGGTCATTGAGCAGAGGGGAAAGCTGAGCGGCACTGCAATAGTTAGCATTACCTAAATTAGGCCTTAATGTTCCCATATAAGTGTAAATAATTTTATCGGAGAGATTAACCGCCACATTGTAATTCTGATACATGTTTCTAATATTAAACAGGGTGGCCTGGCTTATCTCTTTTATATTTATAAAAGTCTCTATCTTTTTCGCCGGATAACAATCCGTACCGTAAGCAGAGCCTCTTAATTTTATATCTTTTCCTCTCACCAAATCCTCGATAACATGGCCTCCGCCGTACTTGAACTCTCCGGGATATACAGAATTCCTGGGGTCTTCAACAGGTAAAGCTGTAGCTCCTATAAAAATATCTGCGGCCGCAAAACCTGCGTAAGCCTGAACTCCGTTAAGGAACAGCTCCCCTCCTCCCAATTTTATCCTGGGCTTGGGTTGAGATATATTCAGATAAGCTCCGGAGGAACACATAGGGCCGAAAGTAGCCGTGGTTACAACATCCACTTTCTTCGCCGCTTTCTTTATTCCGTCTGCCTGCACTATACCCTTCATCT